>JBBSUQ010000046.1:0-20108 GCA_038234235.1 Flavobacteriales bacterium | reverse complement strand
CATGGAAAACCGTTGCTCCAATAACAAATTATCCTTCAGGAACTAAAATTTATTTTAAAGTTTTTGCAATTGGGTCAATGGGAGATACGACTGAAAGTTATAAATTTATGTATGACATAAAACCTTATGATTATTGCGAAGCAGGAGGGAACACTCCGGCAGAAGATTTTTATATTGATAAGGTTAGTTTAAATAACTTAAACAACATAACTGGTGATGATATTTATAGTGTTTACAGCACTCCCTTATGTTTATTAGATCCCGATTCTATATATAC
This sequence comes from Flavobacteriales bacterium, assembly GCA_038234235.1. Classification (GTDB taxonomy): domain Bacteria; phylum Bacteroidota; class Bacteroidia; order Flavobacteriales_D; family Crocinitomicaceae; genus JBBSUQ01. The sequence continues at coordinate 19,831 of JBBSUQ010000046.1, read as the reverse complement.
AATTACCATAAGTGCCAATACTGGCTGGTCTAACAATGATTATGCTGCGTGGATAGATTGGAACAACGATAGAGATTTTGATGAAACAGAAGCAATTTTATTTATGCCCGATGCTGGAATGGAGACGGTAAGCACGAGTTTTACGGTACCAAACAACGCATATTCTGGAGGAAATATACTCATGAGAGTTCGATTGTCTTATTGGGGAAGTTATCCTGAGCCATGTGGCATTACTTATGGAGAAGTAGAAGATTACGAAGTAAAAGTAAGCGAAATTGGAAATGCAAATCTTGATATATTAGAAAGTCAAAATTTCAGTTTGTTTCCAAATCCGAACGATGGAAATTTTTCTGTCTACAGCAGTCAAAACGGAACATTCGGAATTTATGACCTATTGGGAAAATTGGTTAAAACGATAGAAATTAAAGCTGGCTTGAACTCGTTTGAAATAGTGCTTCCAGCTGCGGGCGTTTATGTCTTGAAAAATTCAGATTTTAATATGATACAGAGATTTGTATATCAGAAAGACTAATTTTTTTGGAGTTAGATTATTTAAGAAATGTTTGATTGAAAATTAATAATGTAGTTTGTAAATTAATATGCCACTATAGATTCACGATAACTGAAGCTCCTAGGAATTTGAGGTTAGTTTGAAAAAATTGAATTGGATTAATGAACAAAATAGTGTTACGATACATTAGACAAAACTGATTATGCAATGGAATTTTACGCTTACTTCGATTACGATTATCTTCATATTCATTAACATTTTATTCGCTTGGGATATGTCTAATTGTTCTGGAGGAACTGCATTAATTTATGTGCTTATATTTCCTCTTTTTTGGACAATTACGCTTATAACAGTTAGTATATGGAGCTATAGAAAAAGAAAAGTGTAGTTTCAAAATAAAATGAAATTTTCAACAATACTATTACTATTTCTTTGCACTCCTTTTCTTCCACTTATTTATTCGAAAACAACCGAGCCTGATGTTGTAAGATTAGGTACTACTTACCTTAGAGAAAATGGTCAAAATTATAGATGTGAAACTTACCTATATTATGGTAAATCTCAAAAAGCAAGAATTGAGTTTTGGGTTAAGGATACTATAAATAATTTGGTATTCGTCGAGGATTCTATTTGGATATATTTTGACAGTAATGGAGATACATTAAAAAAAATAATTTATAAAAAAGGAAAAATTATTAAAGAAATAAAGCATAAAAAGCAACCCTGATATGTGACACAGCCCATTGTAAGTACACCCTTATAGATTTTTATTCAAACTCAACGAAGCTATTCCTTTCTTGGAAAAACAAATATTACTGCAGAGTTGCACCTTTGGACCAGAAATTATAGAAATTTGTTAAAGATTATTGATGTTGGTGTTGAAAAATTGATGTAAAAAAATTAATAAACTTTTTACGAATACTTACGAACTAAGTTGCTTTATTTTAATGAAAAGCGTTATCTGCATGACATGATGTTGAGGTTTTATTGGTTTTGTTTGTAGCTATATTTTTTAATTGCGAGCTGATTAAACATTATGTTTCTTGAAAAATATTGGACATTATTTGTGTGATTTGCTAAAAATCGGCTTAGAATTCTTGCAATTTTTTGGTGATTATTGGTGGTTTTTTCTTGAGTTTTTGGAAGAATTGAGTTGCGTGGGTATTTTTGAATTTTTAACTAATTTTATAGTTGTTATTTAATTTAGTTAAATCCCTGACAGTCAATTTTTTTTACCGTACTTCTTATTCTCTCCAAACGAGGCCATTGTCCAAATATAATTTTTTCAAATTTGCCAACCCTCCCAAACTATACCTCTCCCGATCAACCAAATCAGGATAACTTAACAACCATCTGCCCACAACACTATCGCCATATTCCGGACTGGCAGATTTTCTCTGTACTTCTAAAATCTCCCCAGAAACAAAATACTCATAATTCCCCAAAGTGTAAATCGTTTTGCCATTTATAACCGTCTTTTGGGAACATTCAGTTAACTGAAATTTTTGAGCTTTGAAAGATTTTAATTTAACACTCATTTTATCATAATCTGGACCCATAACGGCTTCGATTAAATATAAATTACGCGAAAATAATTTCACATAGTCACGTTCGTTCATTAACTCCACAAATACTCTATCTTCAATTTGTTTTCTGGTGGTCCTGTGATGAAGTGCCTTGCAGCTGTCATTACAATAAATTCTAGTGATTCTTAGAGCGTACACTATTAGGTTACAAACAGGACAAGGCTCTATTAAGCGTTTCAATGTCATAATATTAGTTTAATTGTTTAAGGCAAATATAACAATTTCCGTTAATATTATTATAAATATAGTATGTTATTTAAAATTTAATCTTTTAATTTATAAATAAATTCCCTGTTTTTAATATTGATTAAAATTATTTAACCTCTTTATTTTTTGAAAACTCAAATTTCTTATTAAAACCTACCATATAAAGTGCGGTGTTGTAGGTCCCTTTTCCGGAAATTATTTTAGAATAGTTTACAAAAACTCCATAATTGTTTTTCAACCCTTTGTAAATTACACCACCAACTTTGTTGTATTCTACCGCAAATTCCCGAAAACTTGTGGCGGGTTTTCCTAAATAATATATATCACCTTCACTTTTTTGAAACTCGAACCAAGCGTCGAAATACCATGTTCCAGGGGCATAAATAATTTTAGCAGAAGCTGTGTAATTAGAAGGTACAGGATCCACAGCATAATGGTAAGCTCCTTGAACTTGTAGTTTAACTGGTCCTGCAATATCACTTTGCATTATTAGGTGACCATGAAATTGCGTTGCTCTTTGCCCAATTGAGGCACTGCTTTCAGTGTTGTAATTACTAAGTGGGGCAGAAGCTCCAACGCCCGCAGCAAGTGTAAAATTTCTTCCTGTATAATTTTTATTCAACAATCTAAATTTGGCATAAAGACTGCCATCTTGTAAATTTTTATCAATAAAAGGGATTGTTGCAATAATATCAAAATAATTAGTAACTCCATATTGGGCGAAAATTCCTGAAGTAAAAAGTGTTCTAGGAATTTCTAGCGTGTTATTTTCAAGATAATATTTATTTGCATTTTGAACTCCGGCTGACACGACAAAATCCAACGTGTTTTTTCCTTTGAAATAACCGTCCAGCGGGCCTTGTGAATAAGTATTTTCAGTTTTAAGACAGAAAACTAAACTTAAAATTAGTAGAAGAAATATTTTTTTCATGGTCTTAAAAGTACAATAACTTTTTGTACACCTTGATTAAGATACAATTTAAATTGAATAGTTTAACCGTTAGTCGTCTGTAGGAATGTGTATTTTCACGGAAGCCGTACCATCACTATCCAGAAATTCTTTAGTAATAACTTCGTCTTTTTCAATTTTCACTTGCAACTCTTCTGCTTTTGCTTCTTCAACCAATTCTACTTTACTCTTAGAGTTGAACATCAATGCAATCATCATTATTATTGCGTTTAAAATTATCACTTGTACAATTAAAGATTGATTTATGAAACTACTGTTAATTTCAGGGATACTATCATTCCCGGTAATTCTTAAAAACAAAAGAATAGTAATTAAACCTCTTGGAGCTACAAACAATAAAGCTTTAACATTGAGTTTAGACACTTTTAACTGAATAAATCTCACTATGTAAATCATTAAGGTTATTCCCAATGCCCAAATAATTGTTTCGGTATTTAATATTTCTGAAGTTTCGAGTAAAAAACCAAAGAGTATAAAGAATATTGCTCTAACTAAAAAGGCACCTTCAATAATTAGTTCTTTAAATTTTAAAACTTCAGAATTTAATTCGTCCGGCTTAAACCTTTCAATCCATTTAAATCTTTTAAGTTCATCTAAATTACCAATGCAAAGACCAAAAACCATTATAAAAATAAGTGCCGGCAGGTGGAAAACTTCTGATACTGAAAATATTAAAATTACCAAGGTGATAATCGGAACAAATTTAATATGGTGGTTGATTTTATTCAATAACAATGACAAAACAATTGTCGATACAAAAGATCCAACAATAATTATTAAGATTGATAAGAAAAAGCTACCAAAAGTTTCCCAACCAAAAACCTTATGTAAAACTATAAAATTGAAAAATAAGACACCTAAAATATCAGATAAACTACTCTCATAAATAACAAATTCTCTATCATTTTTAGAAAGGTTTCTAACACTAGGAATGGCTATGGCACTTGAAATAATACTAAAGGGAATGGCGTATATTAAAGCTGTTTTAAAATCTAGATTTCCAAATTTCATAAAAACATATCCAAGTAAAAATCCCATGACAAAAACGGGGATTAGTGCTCCGAAAAATGATTTTTTTATTAAAGAGAGTTTTGATTTATTTAGCTCTAATTCAAGTGATCCTTCCAATACAATAAGTATAAGACCAATTTGTCCTAAAATTGGAAGTATACTTTCTAAATCTGGAATTTTTATATGGAAAATATAAGCGACCTGATGAGCCGTCCAACCCAAAAGCAACAGCAATATTACCGATGGAATCTTAGTTTTTGCAAAAGTTAAATCAAAGATATATGCGATGAGTAATAGGGTGCAAAGAATTATGATTACCGTTGTTGTCATTAATTTCTATTTTGTTGCAAGTTTACTTTTTATCTTGAATCTTATTGCAATTATTCAAGATGTTTTAATTAGAAAGACTTTTAATAATTTCAAAAGCTTTAATATCAATCAAAAATAATTTTTAATCTTTCATCATTTTATCTAACTCTGTAAAAGCCAATTTTATATTTTGATATACTTCTCCAATACTGGCTTCCATCATGTAACATGGTGCCGAAATTATTTTATGAATTGGATCAACTTGTACTTCTCGAATTGTTTTACTGTGTGTTCGCACGCCTGAATCCATTAAACCTTCATTAAACTGTTCAATTTTATAAGGTGATATTTCAGTATCGCTACCAATTGTCATGCTAACTTGAATGCCTGAATCTTGCAATGCTTTTGCTACCACTACCGGACTTACACAAAGCGCCACAATTGGCTTTCCAACATTTACCATGTTCACCAATAGCAATTTTACATCGTCTCGAATTTCACCTTTCGAACCATTAAATGCCCAATCTGTTAGATTTTTTGCATTGCCAAAACCTCCTGGAATAACAAGGGCATCAATATCTTTAGGGAAAACATCTTTAATATTTGTAATGGAACCTCTAGCAATACGTGCTGCTTCCACCATCATATTTCGGCTTTCATTTTGATCTTCGCCAGTAATGTGATTTACTACATGGTGTTGAACGTCGTCAATTCCAATGCAAACAACATCGTATCCGAAATTATCGGCAACGAGCAAACTCAATACACTTTCTTGAATTTCGGCACCATCATAAACGCCACAACCAGAAAGTAAAATACCAATTTTTGGTTTATTCATAAACGTATTTCACTTTGTCGCGAACACCTGCGATTTGCAACCAAATTTCAGAACCACTTTCTTGTTTTTCTGCCAATGCTTTAATGTCAACTGTCACTTTTTTAGTAATAAAGTTGGCACAATTAGAAGAACCTTTAACACGGCTAATAATTACGTTTCTTATTGGAGGCATAGATTTCATGATTGCTGCACTTCCTAAAACCATAATTTGCTCATCAGAACAGGCATTCTCATAAGTTACATCCATCGTGAGGACATTACCTTTGATTTTTATATTGTCCACACTTGCTGGTTGATCTTCCATTTTACCTTCGCCGATAGTTGCCGTAACCATCATTGGTTCATTGGCATCTTGCATGTCTTTGTTTTTTGAAGTTCCACAAGCGAATAAGAATAATACACTTGCAAATAAAATTGAGTTTTTCATTTTTAATTTATTTAATCGTTGTAATATAAGAAATAATATGCTTCCACATTGTCTAAATATGCTCCGTCAAACTCGGCATTTAATATTTTCTTCATATAAGATTCATCGTTGCCAAATATAATATCTCTCCAGTCATCTTTCCAAAACTTTACCCAATATTCATCTTCATATCCTTCATATTTTTTCTTAAGCCAATTTGGTTTGCCTTTTTTCCAATTGTCTTTAAAGTAATAACGGTAATTTTCTGCTGAACCAATGCTTATGTATGAAAGTACTACTCTCGTGGCGCCGTTTGCTTTTACTTTTAAAGAATTTACTTCAGCCGCCGTCAGTTCAGTATCATCGTAAAATAAATCAATGATAACTGCATCATAATTTGTTTGTCTAATAGCATTTAAATATTCATCTTTAGATGTAAAACCTCCAGAACTTATTATATATAGATAATTTTTTACTTGGCCTAAATTTTTGACGTTATTTGCATTTTCATCTATAATTGTATCAGGAATGTACAAATAATCATAATTGTTCGCTGTGCGTACAAATGGTACAAATAATCTACTGATATTTTCTGAATAAGCCTGATTTACATTGGCATCGTTATCTACATACTCAGAAGATAAAACTGGTTTTGCAGCTCGGAATGTTACCAATGCATCAATTCTGTAAAAATCTGGATTGTAAGCTCCTTCATAAAATAAACCTTCGTTTCCAATTCCTGAGATTGCAGCATTAACTCTATCATCAATCGGGCCTTCAGTATCTAAATCTTTAAAAAGCAATTCGACTCCATTTTGCGGCACAATTATAAAATCGCTGTCGAAACTTCGAGCGTAAAATGAAATATCTACAATAAAATCTTGCATTTTAATTCCCGCTTTGTTAGAGCGCTTTTCTTTTGAACAACTCGGTAAAACGAGTATAATTCCCAAGATTATTATAATTAGATTTTTTCTCATATTTAAAAGCGTTAATTGTGGTATAAAGTAAAAATTTCAATCAACCTGTCAGAAGGAACAATATTTTGGTCATATTGTTTCATTATCCGCAAAATTTCATCAGTCGCAGCAGGATTTAAGCCCATTTTTAATCCAGCTTGTTTAATATGGTTAATTTCCTCTTTGGTGGAATTTTCATCTACATTCATCAATAAAACTAATCGGTGAAAATGCAAAATTCTTTCTTCTTCTAACTTCGGTGGCGAAAATTCAATATATTCTTCAAATAGCTTCATGAGTTCAGGCTTGGTAACACCCATTTGAACTGCAAGTTTTAATATAAATTCAAATTCAATTGATCCTAAATCATTGTCGACTTTCGCAAGTTTTATAAGTTCAGATAAAATACCTTTTTTTTGATTTTTTGAATCCATGCTTATGACTTTTACTTAATTCTCGAATTCACACCAATTAGGCATGCATAAAATCTTTCTTCGCCAACAATTCATCCTTAGATTCTCTGTAGTCTGGATCATCTACGCAACAATCAACCGGACAAACAGCTGCACATTGGGGTTCGTCATGAAAACCTACACACTCAGTGCATTTATCGGTAACAATATAATAAACATCCATGTCTTTTGGAGCAAATTCTTGTTCGGCATCCAAATCATCTCCATTTAAGGTAGTAATCGATCCCGCAAGAGATGTTCCATCAGCAAATTTCCATTCGGCTCCACCTTCATAGATAGCTGTATTCGGACATTCGGGCTCGCAAGCTCCGCAGTTAATACATTCGTCCGTTATCATGATAGCCATTCCTTCTTCCTTTTTTTATGCAAATATAGACAGCCTTATTGACTTATAAGGTTTTGTTACATGAAAAAAAAGTTAATCTATTGCTAATAGGCTCATTTTTCTAAAGTAAATTTGCGACGTGAAACAAGAGACAATAATACAAGTTTTAATAAAACTAGGCGAGCTATTTGAAAAATTAGGCAAAAACGAAAGCTGGAACGGTTATCAAATTGGTTTAACTGAAAATGAATATTCAGTGGCTAATGAGCTTATTGTAAAGCAGAAATTTATTAATCCATGGTTTACCGAAGAATCTGTAAGAAATTCGCTTACTGGTATTTCCACCTGGCTTCACAAAGATATTTTGAATACTTTTGTAAGTACGTATTCATTTACGGACAAACCCAAAAACGTCTTGTTGGTGATGGCAGGTAACATTCCTATGGTTGGTTTTCATGATTTTATATGTGTCATACTATCTGGAAATAAAGCGTCTTGTAAACTAAGTTCGGACGATCAAACGCTTTTGCCATTTTTTACCGATTACTTATGCACGAATGCTCCCGAATTAAGTTCTAGAATTTCTTTTGTTGCTGGAAATATGAAAAATATTGATGCCGTTATAGCTACAGGAAGTAATAATTCAATGCTTCACTTTAAAGATTATTTTGGTAAATATCCACATATATTTAGAAAAAATAGAACTTCTGTAGCTGTTTTAACTGGAGAAGAAAGCAATGAAGAGTTACATGAATTAGGTGGAGATATATTTAAATATTTCGGATTAGGCTGTAGAAATGTCACTTATTTATTGGTAAAAGAAGATTTTAATTTAAATAGATTCTTTGAGAACGTAACCGCTTACGGAGATATAATTAACCACCATAAATATGCCAATAATTATGATTATAACAGAGTAGTTTATTTAATGAATAGTGCGGAAATGCTCGATAATAATTTTGTTTTATTGAGAGAATCGGATGAATTGTTTGGGCCATTATCAATGATCCACTATAAAAGATGGAAAGATAAATGCGAAGTTGAAAATTTTATAAATAAACATGATTCCGAGATTCAAGTAGTTGTGGGCAAAAATCATCTTCCATTTGGGAAAGCGCAACAACCAACTATCACAGATTTTGCGGACAATGTAGATACAATGAAGTTTTTAGAATTGCTTTAATTCTCTTTTTCTTCAATAAATTCTTTCAAAACTTTCGGAAACAATCGAATAATATCTCTTGGTATCATGCATTCTTCTGCATTTTTTTCGACGTAAAGTTCTGCTGTTTTACCATGTAAATATACTGCCATTCGGGCTGCTGAAATTGAAGTATAGCCTTGAGCTAAAAATTACAACGATTTATTTTCTAACTTTCAATAATTTTATGATTTGGAAAGATTATTTTGGATATCTTTAACCAACAATCTTGAGTTAAGTTTTAATTCGAAATGATCCATCACAATTCTTGCAAGCTGTCTTAAAATTGACGATTCTTTGGGACTCATTATTCTAGGATTTTTGTCAATTATGCAAATTGTTCCTAAGTTATATCCAGCTAAAGATTTAAGGGGTGCTGCAGCATAAAACTGCAATCCCATGACACCAACGACCAAAGAATTTGCCAATGTTCGCGGATCAATTCTAGCATTTTCAACTATATAAATATCATCAGATATTATTGCAGAACTGCATAATCCGGGACTACGAGTAATTTGTTCAACTTCAAGACCATGGGCAGATTTAAACCAAATACGATCAGTATCAACTAATGTTATAATTGAAACGGGAACATCGAAAATTTTTGCAGCGAGAGAGGTTATTTCATCATAACAACCATCTGCCGGCGTATCGAGAATTTCATATTTATATAAATCCTCTATTCTTCTAATTTCCTTTGTATTTTCCATTAATTAAAATTATAAATTCAAAGATAACAGGTTTTTTTTATAATTTATCTGCTGTCTATATATTATAAAACACTATTCATTCGAAAAAGTTCTTCGAAATATTCGTAAGCTTCTTGTATTTCTTTAAATTTTTCGTGGGCCATGTATTTTGAACCAGCATCTTTCTGAGCATAAAAATCTGGATGCCATTTTTTTGCCAAGGTTCTATAGTTTTTCTTTATTTCCTTCCAATTAGCTGTTTCAGATATTTCCAAGATTTTAGCATATTTAATTCTGGCGCTTGATCTTGTTGTTGAAGAGCTCGTTGTTCTACTATTTGTTCTATAATCTTTTTGGCGCTTATCGTCTTCTTGTTTCTTCGTGTAATATTGGTCAATAATTGCATTTACAACTTGAGGTTTTAGTTTTAATTTTAAACAAAAGTTATCAATGTAATTTCTTTCAGCTTTATCAATTAAACCATCGTTCAGCGCAATACCACATAAGTAATGTATTAAACCGATTTTTTGTGCCTCAACTTTCAACTTTTTATTAAAATAATGAGCAATTTGATCGCTGTTAGTAGGCGTTTTCATACTTTGCAAATAATTCTTAACATATAAATGACCATCAATATCAAATTTCTTAAGGGCATAATTTCTTATAAATGCTACTTTTTGTTTGGCATCATTTCGGGAAACTTTAGTTAATTGAATTCCTAATAAAATATACATAAAACTGGCATTCGAAGCTGTGTAAGGTCTTAAATAGTGAAACTTTAAACGTAAATCATTTAAATTTATCGGCAATCCTGCTGAATTTTTTTTAAAACCAATCAATTGTTTGAAAATAACACTTGATATTATGATAATTATGAATATTCCGGCTATTCCGGCTATTCCGCCATATTGAGTTATCATTCTTTAAACCTTCTTAAATCGCTGGAAATAAATGTCCATTCTGGCGTGTTAATTTCTCCTTCTTTGGCTTCAAACCAAACAGTTCCAGTATCTGGATTAAGTAAAATTTGTGTTTCCTGAGCAGGCATGTAACTTTGTGACAAAATAAACTGCTTTTCGCCATCGGAATTTACCACTACATCCATAACTGTAACTGCATGACCATAAGGTGTTCTTTTTTGGATGAAAACATCACCTGGTTGTATATCTTTAATGTTTCCAACTGCTATTAATTCATCATGCAATGAACCCGTATTGGCATAAGAAAAAATGTGTTTCATGTATTTTCTAAAAGATGGATAAGAAAAATTACCATTGCCATAATCTTTAAAATACCTAGGTTTTCCGTCTGATAAAAAATTGAAATGAATGTCTTTGTATCTTTTTTGAGCAAACAAATATTCACCACGCAAACGCATTACGGCATCTGCACATTGTTGTAAATCTACTGGGTCAATTTCTTGATCAATTACCGAACAATAAATATCTCTCTTTGGTTTTTCGGCACCGTTATAATATTTAACTATATGTTCAAGAGGAAATAAATTGATGTTTCGCAAATAAAACCCAAAAGAATTGCTATCCAATTTCACTCTTTTAAAATCTGAGTTTGGTACAAAGCGCTCTGAAAGGGTTGTTTTTGAAGAGTCTATTTCATAGGTGAAAATATTGACGGAAGCATCGTTGTTAATGTTTTTTGCATTGTTAAAATTAAATTCTGAGGTTTGATCGCACGCAAAAAGTCCTAAAAATAAAGAGCTTAAAAGAAATAATGTCAGTTTATACATTAAATTAAAGGATTAAATGAATGAGTTAAGTTAGTTAAAAATTTAATACAATTATCGTTACATCATCTACTTGCTCTAAATTTTCTTTCCAATTTTCAAAGTTGACTTTTAGTTTTTCCGTTATAATTTTAGATTTATCTTCAAGATTATTAACGATAACATTTCTAAGATTGGCATATTTTAGTTTCTTTTCATTTGATCCGCCAAATTGATCAGCATAACCATCTGTTAGTAAAACTAGCTTTGCGTTTTCAGGTAAATAAAATGCTTTTTGAATAAACGGAGACCTGTCTCTGAATTTTCCAATTGGTTGTTTGTTGGCCGGGATACTGTAATAATTTACACTTTCATTTGTATTTCCAATTCCTTTTTCAATAACACTTTCAAACGCTTCCAACCCGTCTATTTTTTCTTTATGAAATATCCAAAGTGGATTGTAAGCACCAGCAAAAGTCAAAATTCTTGTTTCTGAATTGAATTTTATAAGACTTAAGTCCATTCCGTCATTGATTCCATAAGAATGATTTGAAAATGTTTCTTCAACTAAAATACTTAATTGGTTTAAAATTTCTGCTGGTTCCGTAATGTGGTACTCTTTAACACATCTTTCAAGTCCGTTTATGCCTATTAAACTCATCATTGCACCTGGAACCCCGTGTCCAGTGCAATCTGCAACTGCAATATAAATATCGTTTTCAGCTTTATGTGTCCAATAAAAATCTCCAGATACAATGTCTTTAGGTAAATACAATAATCCTAAATCATTAAAATTGGCTTGAAGACTTTGCATCGTCGGAATCATAGCATTTTGGAGATTCTTTGCATAAGTTATAGAATCTGTTAGTTCTTTATTTTTTTCGGAAATTTCGGTTTTCTGATGTTCTACGGCGTCTTTTTGCACAGCTATAATTTCATTAACAGCTTTTTTGTTTTTGTACATTTTAAAAACATAAATAATGGTAGCCAAAAGGAGCAAAGCAAAAACAATTGAGAATATTAATACGCCTTTTTGAAATTTGAGTTGGGCATTTTTCTTTTCTGAGTTCAATCTATTTTTTTCGGTAATTGATTTTTCTTTTATCGCGAATTCTAAACTGTCTGAAAGGCGCATTTCTCTAATGGCGTAGTTCTGTTGTAAATTTCTAACACCGTTATTTTTTGCTTCTACAGATATAGAATCCTGAAGTTTTTTAACTATCAACAAATTTTTATAAGCCAGCTGATGATTGTTGATTCTATTGTAATAATCGGATTTGAAAAGATAAAATTGATATTTATTTTCAAGAGAAGTGGTTGGTTCTATAAGTACTTGCGCTTCATCCAGAAAATTCTTGGCTTTCGTCAAATTACCTTGAACTAAGTAAAGATGTGATAAATGGGTATTGACCAAAAAATTGCTACGATCAATCTTGTTGTTATATTTTATTGCTGAATTAAAATATTCTAGACTTTTCTTAAAATCGTTTTTTTCCGAATAAAAAACACCTAAATTGGTGGTCACATCGGCCAAATTATCGTAAGATTGGCTTACGGCTAAATCAAGCGACTTATTGTAATATAACAACGCTTTTTCGCTGTTACCGGTTTGTTTGTAAGCATATCCGATTATGTTGTACAAAAATGCTTCAACTTCACTGTCGTGAAACTTTTTAGCATATTCCAAACCAATAAAACCATATTCTAAATCTTTTTCATAATTGCCTATGTTTTGATATAAAAGGCAAAGATTGGCATATTGTTGTCCGCAACGCAAATTATTTTGTTTTGAAATTTCAATGCTTTTTAAATAATGATTGGCCGCCTCTGTATAATTATACTGAAGATAACTCAAAATGCCCATATTTGCTTCTGCTTTAACCTTTTGACTTACTTCTGATTGCGAATTTTCAAGTATTGATTTATATGCTTTTTCGGCTTTTTTGTATCTGTTTAAAATAGAATTGCTGTTACCCAAAGCTAAATAAAATCGATTTAAAATTTCGGTCTCTTTATCGCTTAGTTTTTTTGATTTCAATTGCGTGGTAAAAAACTGACTCAAAGTATCTACCAATTTGGTATTGGTAAAAAGTAAATTGGTTAGTTCTGATGCAGTTTTTGATAGTTTGGTCGTATCTAAACCTTTAAGATTTCCGTTTTCTAATTTTATTCTATTTGATTTTAAAAGTGAGTCGAATTGATATTTTAGTTGTGCCTTCGAATTGAATGAACAAATCAAAATAAATAGAAAACAAAAATTTTTGAGTTGACTCATTTCAAAACTTAAATATGCACGAATATAGAATATTTATTATAAAACTCAATTGACAATAGGAAAACTTATAATTTCCAAATAATTAAAGTTACATCGTCAATTTGATCATTGTTTCCTTTCCAATCGAAAAATAAAGACTTAAGAATGCTACAAATTTCACTTGCAGATTTGTCAATGTTTTCTGAAATGGTTTTTCTAATTGGACCATTTTTAATTTTCTTATCTCCAGCAGTTTGTTGAGACCCACCGAATTGATCAGCCAGACCATCAGTTAACAAACATATTGTACTGTTTGGTGGTAAAATAAATTGCTGTTTATCAAACGGTTTTCTATTTCTAAATTTTCCAATGGGTTGTTTATTGGCAGCAAATACAGATAAATAGTTTTCGCCAATTTTTTGAGATTCAGAAGCTTGGTTAAGGTTACTTTGGTCTGAAAATATCCAAAGTGGATTGTAGGCGCCTGCAAAAGAAATATTTCTAGTATAAAGATTAAATTTTATAAGCGAAATATCCATTCCGTCATTTATATCATAGTTGTGGGTTGAAAATGTAGCTTCCACATAGTTATTAAGTTGGTTAAGAATTTCATCAGGCTCAGTGAGCAAATTTTCCTTTACGCAACGTTCCAAACTATTTATTCCTATAATGCTCACCATTGCACCAGGCACACCATGACCAGTGCAGTCTGCAACTGCTAAATAAATGTTTTCAGAATCTTTATATGTCCAATAAAAATCACCAGATACTATATCTTTAGGGTAATAAATTAAACCAATATCTTCGAAATTATCTTGCAAGAATTTTTCTGAAGGAATAAGCGCATCTTGTAGGTTCTTCGCATAATTTATGGAATCAGTAAGCTCTTTGTTTTTCTCTGAAATTTCTGCTTTTTGTTGTTCTGCCAAATCTTTTTGAACTTCAATTATTTCATTGGCTTGCTTTTTAGTTTTATACATCTTAAAAACGTAAAAAATTGTGGCGAGCAATAACAAAGCAAACGCGACTGAGAATATAAGAATTCCTTTTTGCAATTTCAACTGAGCATTTTTCTTTTCAGTATTCAATTGATTTTTTTCTTTGATAGATTTTTCTTTAATGGCAAACTCCAAGCTGTCTGAGAGGCGCATTTCACGAATAGCATAATCTTGTTCTAAGTTTCGTACATCGTTGTTGTTGGCTTCAATCGCCATAGAATCTAAATAAACTTTTGCTTTTGAGAGATCTTTATAAGCCGATTTGAAATCGTTAGTTTGAGAAAAATATTCAGACTTATTTAAGTAAAATTCATATAAATAATTGAGTGGGGTGGATGGTTCTATACTTAATTCTGCTAGAGTTATAAATTCTTTAACTTTTGAATAATTCTTCTGAATTGTATACAGTTTAATAATATTAGTAAAAGTCGAAAAACTCTTTCTATCGACAATAATATTATACTTAATAGCAATGTTAAAATATTTTTCACTTTCATCAAAATTTCCGAGATCCATATAAATGATTCCCATGTTTTCACTCACGTCTGCAATAATAACATCAGTTTTAGTTAAATCTGCTAATCTTAGGGCTTCTTTAAAATAAAATATTGCTTTGTCAGTTTTTTTTAGATCTTTAAAAGCCAGACCAAGTGAATTGTATACATATTCCAATGAGATAGTATCATCGAACTTTTTGGCCAGTTCCAAACCTAAAAAACCATATTCTAGTTGTTTATCTATATTTTTTAGATTTTCATAAATCAGACAAAGATTAACCAGCTGATTGGAATAATTAAGATTATTTTTTTTACAATATTCAATACTGCTTAAGTAATGTTTTGCTGCGTCTGAATAATTTTCTTGACTGTAAAATATTATTCCAATATTAGCTTCAGCTTTTGCTCTGTTCTTAATAGATGATCTGGGATCTGTCAGCACATTTTCAAAACCTTTACGAGCTTTATCGTAATTTGCTAAAAGAATATTGCAATTGGCATTTGTAATTCGATATGCGTTAAGTATTTCATTTTGATGTTTATCAAGTTTTTTAGAATTTAACTGAAGTAAAACATAATCGGTTACTTTTTCAACCATTTTCGTGTTTGTATAAATCAAATCCGACATTTGATTTATAAGTTTTTTCAATTTAACTGAGTCATCAACTTCTAATTTACCCTCGCTGAAAACAATATTGTTAGCTTTCATCACAGAATCTACCTGCACATTCAATTTTACGTTCGATTGCGCGCACAAATGCGAAGGAGCAATCAAAGCGCAAATAAACAGAAACAAAAAATTTAACTTTTTGTAGTAATTCATTATTAATAAATATCAGCGCCACGAAGATAGTTTTTAAAAATTGATTTTGGATTAGGTTTAATTTAAGAAAGTATAATTGGAAATTGCCATTTTCAAAAATAAAATTTCAGAAGTGTAATACTGATAGTTTTCTGATCATTTAATAAAATATTATCACAATTCTCCAATTTGGTCTTTTGAAATAACAATTTGCGCTGTAAAGTCACTTATTGTTTTCGGTTTAAAAATAATATTATTTGAGTCCTCAAAAATTACCAATTCCGACTTCATTGTGTTACATAATTTATTAACTCTGACTTTATTTGCTGAAATAAATAATTCATATATTCTTTCTACATCTGGCCAGAAAAAACTAATGATTGAGTTTTTAAATTTTACTTTTCCCGAAAAATAACAATAAGGCGAATTTATTTTACTTACTGTTTTTTCTTTGTGATGTAAATAACAACAAGCGGTATCAATTTTAGATTTCTGAGAACTAACCCGTATTTCATATAAAATTTTTCTCGAAAATTTTTGTTTTGAAAATTTTATAAAATAATAGATGGAATCTGCAAGTGGTTCAATAACAGAATCATTTTTTTGTATAATTCCTTCAATTCTGTAATAAGTATTCATTTTAAACACTGATGATTGTGAATAAGTCAAAATACAAACTAAGCTAAAAATTAGTGTGAGGCTTGTCTTTAATCGCATTTTATTTGTTTAAATCTTGATATTTTAAGCTTGTATTTATTCATTTTTCTCAATATTATTCCAAATCTAATATAATATTTATTCTTTTATTTCATTCATAAAATCGTGATATTTTAAAATTGAATAATGGTATTTTTTCTTCATAACTTCCTCCATAACAGATTTCCAAAATAATAGTAACCACCTCCTGTAAACAATCCAAAATTAAATTTGAGTTCGACTTCCTTCCATAAATTATCTTTGAAATTTCAAACAATTTTTTCTGACTTCTGACTTCAAACCTCCAAAATTTACAATCAAAATAATCTTCTTACAACCGCCTTAAATTATATATTTGCATTAAGATTGATTTTTATGATAAATTTATTCGTCAAATGGGATGTGACCCCACAAATTATTGATGGTTGGAATACGCCCAATTATTATGGTTTACTTTTCGTAACTGGTTTAATAATAGGCTATTTTGTTATCAAAAGAATGTTTGATAAACAGTTAATTCCGGAAGTTCAATTGGAAAAATTGGTTATCTACATGATTCTTGCTACCATCATTGGGGCTCGTCTCGGTCATGTTCTTTTCTATGGTCCTTATTTTGACCACGTTGATGAATTTGGTATACGCCAAACTGGTTACTTCTCCCATCCGTTAGATATTTTTAAAGTCTGGGAAGGTGGATTGGCCAGTCATGGTGGGGCAATTGCAATTTTAATTTCACTTTATATTTATTCTAAAAAAGTAAGTAAAAAACCTCTAATCTGGATTTTGGATCGCATTGTTGTTGCCGTTGCCGTTGCAGCTTGTTTTATTCGTCTCGGAAATCTTATGAATTCAGAAATTGTTGGTCATGTAACAAATGTACCTTGGGCGTTTTCTTTTCCTCATTTTTATAATGAAGTTACGAATGAATACGATGCAACACCAAGACATCCAACTCAAATATACGAGGCATTGAGCTATATTATTATTTTTGCAATTCTCATGTTTATGTATTGGAAAAAACAATTGTGGAAAAAACCAGGAGTTATTTTCGGAAGCTTTTTAATTCTACTTTTCGGAGCAAGATTTTTTGTCGAATTTTATAAAATCGGGCAAGCAGAACGTGATTCAGCGCTGACTATAAATACAGGCCAATGGCTAAGTGTGCCATTTGTGCTGGCTGGAATTGTTATTTTGTATATTGGTTTGAAAGGGAAAGAAGTTATTTATGCACCACCGGTTGCAGAACCCGAAATAGATAAAAATAAAGATCTACTCGTTTAATCCATTGCAGAAAGAACTTCATTTCCAGTAAATTCGGCGCAACCGATATAAAAGGTTTGTTTTTCTGTAATTAAATATGCTTTACCAGCATTTTTACCTTCGCCCATATCGTGGAAACAAGGACAAGATTCAGGACTTTCAGGATCAAAATATTCAATTACCAAAGTTGCTGTTTTACCATCTAAGGATTTTAAAGAATAACTTACTGAAATGTCGGCGGTAGAACTTTCAGGCACTGATTTTTTAATTAAAGTATAAACAGTTTGGTTTTCACCAACAAACAGATTAAAAGTGAAAGAATTATCATAATCCAATATCCAAGCAGGTTCTTGACCAGCTGCAATAACTTCTTGCGAATAACTATAATTTATAGAGAAAATGGTTAAAATAAGTATGGCAAATGTTTTTAAAATAGTTTTCATAATAGTTTGTTTTATTTGATGAAAACCTTTTCAATTTTAAGACCACAATGGTAAAAGTGAACTATTTTAATTCGGCAATTGCAGTTTTTGTACCTATATAATTGGTTATAAAGTCCTTTTCCTTTTTAGGCGATCTTGCCGGGGAATATTCTCTACCGTAAAAAATTATTTGAAGGTGCAATTTATTCCACACTTCTCTGGGGAAAATTTTCTTCGCATCGTTTTCTGTCACCACTACATTTTTACCACTCGTGATTCCCCAACGTGTAAGTAAACGATGAATATGCGTATCAACCGGAAATGCAGGCTGACCAAAAGCCTGACTAACAACAACACTTGCAGTTTTATGTCCAACACCAGGCAATTCTTCTAACAGCTCCATTTGCTCTGGCACTTGTCCACTGTATTTTTCAATTAAAATTTCAGATAATCTATGAATTGCAGCCGATTTTTTTGGGGACAATCCGCAGGGCTTTATTATTTCTCTAATTTCGGGCACGGTGGCTTTCACCATATCTTCAGGAGTATCAGCAAGTTGAAAGAGGGCAGGTGTAATTTTGTTCACTCTCTCATCCGTACACTGTGCCGATAATAAAACCGAAATTAAAAGTGTGTATGGCGAATAATGATTGAGCGGAATTGGAACTTCTGGATAAAGTTTTTCCAAAGATTCGAGAATGTATTTTGCTTTGTCTTTTTTAGTCACTTTCTGTTATTTTAATTCCCAATTTATAATAATCTGAGTTATTATTTGAATTATTTTCTGAGGTGTTTTTTTATTTTAAATCCGTCTTTTATAAATTTCAGAAAATCGCCGAACTGTTTTTTGCTTGTAAAAATTTTACGAAATTCACCAAAAGCAGAAGCAGTTTTAGCTCTTTTTTCTAATGGATCTTCGGTTTTGTTAGTCAATTGAGAATCGTTATTTTTATTGTCCAATTTAGTTTTTCCATCGGACTCAATATCATTCAGAATATTAATGTTTTTATCTTGATTTTCATCATTATCTTCACCTTTTTCAATATCTTCCATTACTTGTTGCAACGAATCTTCAATTTTACGAAGTTTATCTGCTCTTTCAAATTTTTCTTTTGCCAAATCGTGGTAACCTTTTTTCTCTAATAAAAGTCCGAGGTTATTGTAAGCTACTGCATCTTCTGGATCGAGTTCTACTGCTTTTTGATAATCTTCAATTCCACCATCAAGATCGCCGAAATAGTCTTTTCCATAAGCTCTTGATGAATATCTATAGGAATATTCAGGTTGTAATTCTATTGCTTTGTCAAATGCACCGAAAGCTTCAGATTTATTTTTCAAATGCAAATGAGCAACAGCCATATCCCCAAAAACATTGGCGTCTTTGGGAAACTCTTTTCTAACTTCTTCGAGTATTTTTAGTGCTTTTTCATATTCTTGATCTCGAATACAGTTAAAAGCCTCTTCGTGTTTTCTGTTTGCAAACATTTGATTAAATTTGAATATGCAAAACAAAGTTACTCACTTTCCGGTATATAAAAAGTTATCTAACGGAAGAGTTTATTATAAAATACTCGACGATAGAAATTTTGAAGAAAAGCAGAAGTTGGGTACTCAGATATTATATTTTTCTATGGAAGCCAAACAATATCCAGATATTTTAAGAATTCAAGATATGCTGGATGTTGAAAAAGAAT
>JBBSUQ010000045.1:0-20222 GCA_038234235.1 Flavobacteriales bacterium | reverse complement strand
GTAGTAGTTGTACTACCATCGCTGTATTGAAAATTATAGGGTGTTGGTCCAGTGAATGTGAATGTTAAAATTGAACTGCTACCAGTACAAATTGTATTATTCCCACTAAGCACAGCAGTTCCAGGCATACAGCCATAGCGGCCCCAAAACGCATTCTGAGAACTACTGTAATTAAATGAAATGGCATCAAGTAGCAAATTTTGTTTAAAATAACCACCGACGTAGACTTCATTATTTTCTTTCACACTAATACTCAGGCCACGATCATCATCACTATCTCCAAATTTTCTTGCACTTATCGTAGCACCAGTTAGGTTGTTTAATTTAAAGATAAATAAATCTTTGTTCCCTGCTGTGTTAAAAGTTTGACCATTGAATGTAATCGATCCATCAAAATAACCAGTTGTGAACAAATTACCATTACTATCTATACTAATATCATTGCCTGCAGTTTGATTGGCCGATTGATGATCTGTGTATTTTACCCACTGCGTATTTAGACTCAAATTCAATGAAGCAAAGAATGCTTCGTTGTTGTTGTTGTTAAAATTAGCTATCCCAGGAAATTTGATATCATCATTGGTTTCTCCAGTAACGTAAATATTTCCCGCGTCAGAGCAAATTCCATATATTCTGTCATCATTTTGACCATACAAATAAATTGCAGATGTGTAATTTCCATTACTAGCATCGTACTTACTTATTATGCCTTCATCTTTTCCAACCTCTTGGTTTGGCCCTATTGAAAAGGCTGTACCGTAAAAAAGGAAATTGTTACTAGCGAAGTGTCCGCCAAAAAATGCTTGAGCTCCGCTAATCGTAATGCAGGTATATCTATCTTTATCAGATCCACCACCACCTTTCAACCAAATAATATTACCAGAATTGTCCACTTTCAACGCAAAGGCATCGTCACTTCCAGAGTTAGTCAGCGTACCAGTTTGATAAGTTAAACTACCATTATAAAACCCACAAACAAAAACTTCCGTTCCTACAGCTAATACATCCAAAACTTGATCTTCTGCTGTGTTTCCGCCTTTTTTTGCGTATTGAAGAACACCTAATGAATCGTATTTGGCGATGAAAAAGTCTTTATTTCCGGATGATGTTAAAGATATTGATGTCCCACTAGTGCCTTGGAAATTAGCGGTATTTGTAAAATAACCTCCAATTATTATTTCATTGGCGGAATTTACAGTAACGCTTGTAACTTCGTCTTCGCCATTTCCACCAATTTTAAATGCCCAAATTAAGGTTCCAGTTTTTGAGTATTTGGCTACATAACCATCTATGCTACCATAACCTGTAGTAAAATTTGCACCCAAATTTGCACTTACATTACCTTCAAAAAATCCAACAGTATAAACAAAATCTGAATTTGGACTATGGGCTATGTCGGAATTTTGAGAATTACTTGAATTATTCAACCCTTTAGCCCAAGACCAGCTATAAGTTTGGGAGAAAGTATTTCCTACAAACACAATAAATATAATAAGTAAAAAACTGCGCAAGTTCATCAGAATCTTTATGTATGCCAAAGTAACAAAAATAATTCTATGAATTTTCGGCACCTAAGTTCAATTGTGTTAAGAATTCTAAATACTTCATGTTTAATTTTTAAACAGTTACATTCTCGACAGAAATGAATTTTATAAAACCACAAAATCAGTACTAAAATTTGTAAAGTTGCTGGAATTCATTCAAATTTAATTGCTATTAAATGAACGTTCGTTTGTAAAAAATGAAACAAAATTCAATTTAATCCATCGGTATTTGTGATTTTTGAATCTAATCCAATTTCTTTATCCAATTTGTTTTCTGCGTCATTTCGTTTTCGCTTTCTCCATTTTTATCTCTCTGTTGCATCATCTTATTTTTCGTGACATTTGAAATAGATTTATCTTGATTTAAAATTTTCTTTTTCTTTGGATCCATAGCTTTTTTGTTTAAAACTAAACTATTTTCTAAAAAGTTTAAAGTTTAAATAGGACTAACACTAAACTTCCATTATATTTAATAATCATGTTTAATTTTTTAAAAAAATGAACCATCTGAATCTATTCTTGTTGAGTAGAAAAAAAAGAAGTATAAAATTTAAACATATGAATATTTTTGAAGCCATAAGAAGAGATCACGAAATCCAAAGAGATTTATTGAAAAAATTAGTGGAAACTGCCGGTAAAAATGATGAGAGAATAAGACTTTATCAAGAATGCAAACATCAATTAAAAATACACGAAAATGCTGAAGAAAGATATTTTTATACCTATCTCATGGAAAAAGATATTACGCAAGAAAAAGCCAGGCATAGCGTTGCTGAACACCACGAAATTGATGAGCTTTTAGAAAAATTAGACAAAACTGAAATGACATCTTCGAGTTGGTTAGTTTTTGCGAAGGAACTAAAACATCTTGTTGAACATCATTTAGATGAAGAAGAACACGAAGTGTTTCAACTTGCGGGGAAAGCACTTACGGAAGCTCAAAAAATATCAATTGCAAAAGAATACAATGAGATGATGATAGAACAACAATAAGCTTTGTTATTCTAAAAAAAAGGTATAAAAAAAACCTGCGATTTTTATCGCAGGTTTTTTTGTAAGAATTTTTTATCTATCTATTAATTAATAACTGAAGTAAAACTTGAGTTATCTGCATATTTGTAGAATTCTTTATCTTTTTTAGCTTTCGCCTTCATTGAAGGATCTTTAGCGATAGAACTTTTCAAATTGCTTGCAGCCAAATCAACTTTATCTTGTCTTGCTGCGATAATTGCTTTCAAATAATAACCTTGAGCAGTTTCTTTGTCAGGAGAAGCATCAATAGTTGCCAATGCAGCATTTGCATCACCGTTTAACATTTGAGCCAAAGCTTTATTGTAAGAAGGCTCAGAACCAAAGTTTGAAACTGCAGCAGCGTATTCACCTCTTTTGATATTGATGATACCCATGTTGTAATTAACTTCTGGACCAGCTCCTTTAGCTTGATCTAACAACATTTTAGATTTTGTGAAATCTCCTTGAGTACCAGAAATGGCAGCCAAGTTGTTTTTAGAAATTGGATTGTCTTGCTTGCTGTTAGCCATTTCAAATTCAGATTTAGCTTCAGTCATTTTATTTTGCATGTAATAAACACCACCAGCATTATTGTATGCTCTGTAATCGTTAGGGTATTTCTTTTGTGCTTGTTTGTACAATCTCAATTTCTCATTCAAATCATCTGTCAAAGTTGCTGTAAATAACAATTCTTCCAAATTCAATGTATCTATTTTAGATTGAGAAACAGCTTTCAATTCTTCATCAGAATAACCTGTTTGATCGTAAACAACTTTAATTTCAGAACGACGTAATTGAGGGAAAACATTATTATCAAGATAAGTAAAAGTTTTACCCATGTTTCTCATTTCAACTTCTCTTTGAGCTGGATCTTTGTACATTTCTAAAACTCGCATAACCAATTGCTTGTCGTCTTCGTTCATTTTAGATTTTGCCAATTCTACTTTGAAACCTTCGTAATCTTCACCTTTACCGTTAAGATTATAAATTTCTGTTTGTCCTTTTTCGTTTTTAGCTTTTTTAGCCAAATTCATAGAAGCTGTTTTTGCTGAACCTGCTCTATCAGTTGACAAAGTGTTGTTTTTGTCTTCCTCACCTTCAGGAGATGCGTATCCAGTTATATTAATTGACTTAACAGCAATTTTAGGATTTGTTTGAGCCATCATCATCCATTTTTCCAAATCTTTGATGTCTTTATCGTTTAATTCTGTAGAACGAACTTCAGATTTTCCTTTAAGATAATTAATTGTAGCCATATAGCCCATTTCATTAACTCTCTTAAATTCATCTTTTGCCATGATAACTTTAAAGTTTCTATTGGCCAAGTTTGGAGTTAGAATAGTTCCAGTACAAATTACTGTTCTTTCTATTTCGTCTTTTTCTTTTGATCCTTTATAAACTTTACCAGTAATTGCCAATTCCGTTTCTTCATATTCCGGTTTGTAAGCAACTACATCTGTATATGTAAATTTACCTCCTGGTTTGTACTGAATAACTGTTCCGTTACCTGTAGCTTTTTCACCTTGAATGGTTACTGTTTTCAACGGTGTACTACCAAGCATTGGAGTTATTTCAGCTCTAGCTTTCTTTTTAATTCCTTTTTCGGGCAAAGTTACATCAACTTTGATACGAATAGAATCGTTGTGCATTTCTAATGGGCATGGAGTTACTTTGTAGTCCAAGTCTTTCAATTGATCACAACTTGCAAGCATACTACTTGCCACTGCGATGAAAGCTAATCCTTTGAGGCTTTGTTTTTTCATACTTTTAATTTAAAATTCTTACCAAAATTTTGTGCAATATTACGCAAATTTTTAATTGTGAAAAAAATTATTCTTATTTATTTTGTTTTTTTTCTTCATTATTATTCAATAAATCATTTTAATCGTGTTTAAAATTATCGTATAACTGCTGTATCGTTGTTTTGCGTGAGGGACACATGAATTTTTTATTTATTTCATACAATGGTTGCAATACAAAATTTCTTTCTGCATAAAACGGATGTGGAACTTTAAAATGTTTTTCTGAGATTATTAAATCGTCAATAAACAAAATATCTATATCTATCTGCCTAGATTCATAAACATTTTTGGTTTTTGCCTTTCTTCCAATTTTTTTCTCAATTTCTTGGGTGAATTTGAGAAGTAATTTTGGAATTAATTTGGTTTCATATTCCAAACATATATTTATAAAGTCCGTTGAAGATTCAAATCCGACTGGGGGATTTTCAAAAAAAGATGATTTTTTAGTTATATTTCCTTTTTTACTAAGATACAAACATGCTTGATCTAAATATTCTTCGCGAGGTTCAATGTTGCTTCCTAGACTCAAATAGGTAATATGTAACTTACTTCCATTCAAAACTACTCATCAATTTTTGTAAATCTACTTTTAAATAATCTAGACTTGGTTTTAATGAATCATAATTTGGAGCAGTGTTGAAATAAACAACACCACTTACAAAGCGGTCTGTAGAATCTGTAAGGTAAAATTGAAATGGTGATGCTACATCGCCTTTTAACTCGAATAATGCGCCATATACTTTGGATTCTGGTTTGATAAATTTATACGTTTCAATTGCGGAAGCTTTTACTTTGTGTTCGTCTACTTTGTCATTGGCATAATTAACATAGACAGATAAACTGGTATCCATGACTATATAGCTGAAATGTATTACTCCATTCAGTTTGTTTAAAAGTAAATCTTTATGACAGGATTTTTCTTCACCTTGTATAATTGGTTTGATGCCATATACTTCATTTAAATCAAAAGAGTAGGGGCAATTATCTTCCACTTTTAAATATTTATGATCGGGCATATCAATTCTCAAATAAGCGGGTGGTTTTGGCGTTGCTAATTTTTCTCTGCCACAACCTATCAAGACTAAAGCAAACAGAAAACCAATTAAATTTTTATTTCTCATTTCGATCCTGAAGTATTAATAATTTTCACCATTTTAACACGTCTTTTATCTGACGATTCAACTACCAATTTTAATTGATTTACAGTGATGAATTCTTTATTTTTTAAAATTTTTCCAGAATTTTCAATTATAAAACCACCAATTGTGTCGGAATCTCCTTTAAGTTCTTCGAATTCTTTCCCGTCGATATCTAAAACCTTATAAACATCAACTAGTGGTGTTCTACCTTCAAATAAAATAGTGTTTTCATTAATTCTTGTGTAAATTATTTCGTCATCATCAAATTCATCGGTTATATCGCCAACAATTTCTTCTAAAATATCTTCTAAAGTTATAATTCCACTGGCACCGCCATATTCATCAACCACAACGGCCATGTGCACTTTACGGGCTTGAAATTCCTTCAACAAATCGTCTATTTTTTTGTTTTCAGGAACAAAAAAGGGTTTGCGTAGTAAATGGGTGTAATCAAAATCCTCAGCTTCATTTAGGAACGGGAGCAAATCTTTCACGAATAAAATTCCAATTACATTGTCAAATGACCCATTGAATATCGGAATTCTTGAGTAGCCGTGTTCCAAAATTTCATCTAATATTTCTTGAAAGTGAATTTCAACATCGAATGCTACGACATCCATCCTAGAACACATTATTTGTTTTACATCAGTGTTGCCAAATTTAATTATACCTTCTAAAATTTTATGCTCCTCTTCGGTAGTTGTTTCTTCTTTAGTTAATGCGATTGCTTGTTCCAACTCCCCAGATGATATTTTTACTCCTTTTTTTGATGCGTATTTATGTATTACGTTTCCACCGCTTACTAATACTGAACGGATCCAAGATATCGGGGGGATAACATTTACAATAGTTAAAGGTTTAGCCATGAATTTCACAAATCCCAAAGAGTTTCTGGTTCCATATATTTTTGGAATAACTTCACCTATTAAAAGTAACACGAAAGTAATGGCACCTAATTCTATTAAAGTCCTCCAAATTTTCATTGAAACGCCAATAAAATCTCCTTGAATATCTAATGGATTCCAAATGTGAGCCAGTATTGTACTTGAAAGTATAACAATTCCTACATTGATAAAATTGTTTGAGATTAAAATAGTGGCTAATAGTTCCTTGGGTTTGTCCAACAAATTAATGGCGATTTTACTTGACGGCAAATCACTTGTTTTTAAAAAGTCTTTGTCTGTTGGAGAAAGCGAGAAAAACGCCGATTCTGAACCACTTATTAGTCCTGATAGAATGAGCAAAATTACAAGTATGATGTATGAAAGAATCAAGAATATTTGAAATTAAATTGAAATTAAATTGTTTTTTATGATTTTGAATCGCTTAAAAATTAAAATGGAAGTACATCTTCATCTTTGTCATTTAAATCTAGATTTTCCATTTTATTTGGCGTTCCTTCATTTGAATAATTGGGTTCATTTGGTTTTTGTTCATTGGCGTTATCTGGTCTTGTGAGCATTGTAAATTCATCTGCCAAAACTTCACTGATATATCTTGTTTGGTTGTCTTTATCTTGGTAACTGCGTTTTTTTAACCTGCCTTCTACATAAATTTTATGTCCTTTTCGCAAATATTTTTCAGCAATTTCTGCCAAACCTCTCCAAACAACTATGTCATGCCAATCTGTATGTTCAATTTTTTGACCATTTTTATCAGTGTATGATTCAGAGGTTGCAATCGGAAAATTTGCGACTACTGCTCCGTTTTCTAATCGTCGAACTTCCGGATCCTTTCCTAAGTTCCCAATAAGTATTACTTTATTTACAGTTCCTGCCATAATGTTTCTTCTAACTTTACAAATATATAAAAACTACAGCTTCATTAATTTAATTTTTTGATTGTCTAAATCTTTAATCAATCTTTAATAAAGTTGTAAATCTTTAAAAAACTTATCTATCAGACGAGGAAAAGGAAAATTTTCAAGGTTTTCAATTGGAGTAACAATTTCAGAATCTTTTTCAATTCTCACCGAATCAATTAGATAAAATTGAGCAATAATATTTTGATGGGTTAAAATGTGTTTGTAAGTTTTTCCATAATTGACATATTTCAAGTTTAATATTTCAGCCGGAACTTCCTCACCATCGCTTTCAATTAAGGGTAATTGATACAAATGTTTCCATACATCTTTACTAACTCTTTGTTCCAGAATAATCGAACTATTTTTTAAAAAAACCAAAAAGTGGAAGTATCTGGTTCTCTTTTTTATTTTTTTAATCTTTACAGGAAGTAGTTTTTGAGTATCATTTTTAAATGCCAAACACATGTGTTGCAAGGGGCAAACTTCACATTCAGGATTTACGGGAACACATTGAATTGCACCAAACTCCATAATTGCTTGGTTGTATTGACTTGGATTTTTTTTCGACAGACAGTCATAAGCTAATTCTTTAAATATTTTTTTACCTTCTGTGGTGTCAATTGCCTCATGTACATTAAAAAGGCGACTTAAAACTCTAAAAACGTTTCCATCAAGAACCGCAGTAGCTTCATCAAAACTGAAAGATGCAATAGCTGCAGCAGTATATTCTCCAATACCTTTAAGTTTTAATATTTCAGAATAAGTCCTTGGAAAGCTACCGTGGTAATTATCCGCAATATCCTTCGCTGTATAGTGTAAATTACGGGCCCTTGAATAATAACCCAATCCTTGCCAAAGATTTAAAATTTCTTTTTCATCTGCTTCTGCAAGAGCAAAAATATCGGGAAAGTGTTCTAAGAATTTTATATAATAGGGTAATCCTTGATTTACTCTCGTTTGTTGCAAAATTATTTCCGATAACCAAATTTTATATGGATTCTTGGTATCCCTCCAAGGTAAATTACGCTTATTTTGGTCATACCAAAGTATTATTTCTGCCTGAAAATTAGACAATAACAAATTTTTATGATTTATTTTCATTATTATTGGCAAAAGTATAAGAATAACAGACTACTTTTGTAGACGAAATATATTTTATTAAAAAAAAACCCAATAGAAAATGACTAAAGCTGATATCGTAGCAAAAATCGCAGATAAAACCGGTCTAGACAGAGTAGAAGTTCTTAAAGTTGTTGAAACTTTTATGGAAAGTGTAAAAACATCACTTTCTGCTAATGAGAACGTTTATTTAAGAGGATTTGGTAGCTTTATCGTGAAAGAGCGTGCAGAAAAAACTGGTAGAAACATCTCCAAAAAAACTACTATTGTAATTCCTGCGCATAACATTCCGGCTTTTAAACCGGCTAAAACTTTTACAGAAGCGGTTAAAACCCATACCAAAATCTCTAAGAAAAAGAAATAATTTTAAGTTATATTCAATTTTATATTCATTTTATAAGTTGGATTTATTATTTTTGCACTCTCGATTTTTAATTGAGAGTGTTTTTTTATCTTCAAACGAAGGGAGAGAAACTTAAGAAAGAAATTATTGTAATATTAAAATATATAAATTATGCCAAGCGGTAAAAAAAGAAAAAGACATAAAATGTCTACTCACAAACGTAAAAAAAGACTTAGAAAAAATCGCCACAAGAAAAAGAAATAATAATTTCTTGTTACTTATATTATGGAACTTAGCATATGTTTTGTGCTAAGTTTTTTCTATTTATTTTAAAATAAGATTCCAGTGAGTTTAGAATTAATTGTCGATGTCAGACAGAAAGGCATTTGGCTTGCTCTATTGCGTGATGGAAAACTTATTGAGATACAAGAAGAACAAGGAAATATAGATTTTGCTGTAGGTGATATTTACCTCGGTAAGGTGCGAAAAGTTGTTCCGTCCCTTAATGCTGCATTTGTTGATGTGGGTTATGAAAAGGATGCTTTCTTGCATTATTTGGATCTCGGTCCGCAGTTTAGTTCTCTCAATAAGTTTACGAAAGAATCCCTTAACGGCAAGCAAAATGTTGCCGATTTGCTTTATTTCAAATCAGAAAAAGACATTCCAAAGGATGGAAAGATAACAGAGATTGTTTCATCTTCTAGTCCGATAATGGTACAAGTTGCTAAAGAACCTATTTCTAGTAAAGGACCAAGATTGTGTTCTGAAATTACTTTAGCAGGGAGATATTTGGTATTAGTTCCTTTTTCTAACAAGGTTTCCATTTCTCAAAAAATCAAAGACAATGCTGAACGCGATCGTCTTAGAGATATTATGGATTCAATAAAACCCAAAAATTTTGGGGTAATTATCCGAACAGTTGCTGAAAACAAAAAATTAGAATTAATAGATCAAGATCTTAAGAATCTTTTGGATAAATGGAAGTTGATGTATGACAACCTTAAAGGTGCTACACCTCCAAAAAGAATATTAGGCGAGGTCAACAAAACAACATCTATTTTAAGAGATTTATTAAATGCCGACTTCACGAATGTGCATGTAAACGATGAAACTACTTTTGAAGAACTGAAAGAATACATTGCTGATATTGCTCCCGGAAGAGATAAAATCTTGAAACATTATTCTGGACGCATAAATATTTTTGAAAAATTTGGTATCAATAAACAAATTAAATCTCTTTTTGGTAAAAAAGTTCCATTGCCTTCTGGTGGCTATTTAATAATAGAACATACAGAAGCCATGCACGTAATTGACGTGAACAGTGGAAACAGAAAAGGTGCAGACGGCCAAGAAAGCAATGCATTGGCTACTAATCTAGAAGCTGCTGAGGAAATTGGTCGAGTATTACAACTTAGAGACATGGGCGGTATTGTGTGTATAGATTTTATCGATATGCATGACCGTGAAAACAATAAGCAACTTTATGAGAAGCTTAAAGAGTCTATGAAATCTGATCGGGCGAAACATAATATTTTGCCTCCAAGTAAATTTGGTGTTGTAGAAATTACAAGACAACGCGTTAGGCCAGAAACTGAAATTCAAACCAATGAAACTTGCCCAACTTGTAAGGGTACAGGTGAGGTTACAGCTTCAATCTTGTTTGCTGAAGAAATAGAAGGCAATCTTGATTATTTACTTACAGAACGTAAATTGAAAAACGTTTCACTTTTGGTACATCCATATTTAGAAGCATATTTCAAAAATGGATTAATGAGTCGCCAGAAAAAATGGTTCCTTAAATATAAAAAATGGATTCCAGTAAGAGGTGTTACAAACAACCAACTTTTGGAATATACATTCGTAGATAAATCTAATGAAGAAATCGCGCTCTGAAAATAGTTCAGGGCGTGTTCTTTCTTTTCAGGAAGCTAAATTAAAGATTGAATCTTACTGCGTTTATCAGGAAAGATGTCAGTTTGAAGTTAAGAATAAGCTAAAAACTTATGGACTTTATTATAGTGAAATTGACCAACTTGTTTCCCACCTTATTTCTCAAAATTTCGTAAACGAAGAAAGATTTGCAGAAGCATTTGTTTCAGGCAAAATCCGTATTAAGAAATGGGGAAGAAACAAAGTAATACAACAACTGAAAGGTAAATTTATATCTGATTACTCCATAAAAAAAGCCTTTGAAAAAGTAGATCAAGAAGAATATCAAGGCAATTTACAACACCTCGCCGAAAGAAAGCTAGAAAGTCTCACCGATAAAAAAAGTTATCAATCCAAATTAAAGATTGCAAGATATTTGGCTTCAAAAGGTTTTGGGAGTGAAGAAATTTTTGGAGTTTTGAATGTCTTGATGGGGGAGTAGGTATTTCATTGATTAATAATTTTTGGTTGCAAGAAAATTCAAAAATTGATTTCAATGTGTCCATATCAATATTCAGCAAAATTGACAAATTAGATTCTTTTTTAAAGTTGAGTATATTTGAAATTGATTAAGGAAATAAACATGAATCAAGACATTGAAAATGTTTTCAAAGACCTTGTTAATATTATAGAGCAAAGTAAAAAACAAGTTGTATCGCAGGTTAATAGTTTGTTGACGCTTACGTTTGGCATGTAGGCAAAACGATTAATAACGATGTCCTAAATAATGGAAGTGTAGAATATGGGGAGAAAGTAATTCAGAATATTTCTGCTCAACTTGAACGTCAGTTTGGAAGGAGTTATACCTTGCGAAATGTTCGAAGAATGATGCAATTTGCTGAATAATTTCCAGAATTAAACATTGTGACATCGCTGATGTCACAATTGAGCTGGACTCACTTTATAGAATTATTTCCGTTGAAATCGCTAGAACAAAGGAAATTTTATGCAGAAAAGATAACTTCAGAAAGATGGTCAGTCCGAAACACAAGATACCAAATTGAACTCAAAGCATTTGAGCGCAACGAAATTGCAAATGTCCAAGCTCATTCCGAATTTGGTGTTGTTCAAAACACATTTAAAGATCCTTATTTTTTGGATTTTTTAGGACTGAAACAAGGATATTTGGAAAGCGATATAGAAAATAGTATTATAAATGAAATACAATTGTTTATTTTGGAACTGGGGGTTGGGTTTTCTTTTATAGAAAGGCAGAAACGTATAATTTTAGATGGTAAAGACTTCTAAATAGACTTACTTTTTTACCACCGAAAATTAAAGAGACTTGTTGCTGTTGAACTTAAATTAGGAGAATTTAAAGCCAGTTATAAAAGACAAATGGAGCTCTATTTAAAATGTCTGGATAAATATGAAAAACAAGAAGATGAAAATATACCAATTGGTTTTTAATACTTTGTGCAGGAAAAAGCAACGAACAAAAAGAATTGGAAAACAAACTTCACTCATTATTAATAGAAGCAAAGAATAGAATAGAAAGTCAAAAAAATCTTATGGATTAAAATCAAATGGTAGATTACAACCTAAATTGTTAGCATTACAATATCAATCAATAAACTAAAACCTTCCCAATTTCCAAAAACTCCTCAGTCGAAGTGTTATACCTTACTTTTAATTGATAAATTCCTACATTTAAATCAATAGGTATTTGGATATAATTAAAATTATAATTAGAAAAAATACCTACAGCTTTTCCAGTATAATCATAGATTTCAACTTCTATTTTATCTACAAATTTTTCGTTTAATTTTACTGTTAAGTTATTATTTGAAATTAACGGATTCGGATAAATACTCAATTTTTCTTCCTTCTCGTTTCTTGTATATTCATCTTCATCAAATTGAAATAAAAATAAGCCGTTTTGCCTGTCCGAAACTATAATTCTCTTGCTGAAAAATGCCGAATAAACTCCCCATGCACCATTCATTTTAAAAGGATGATCAGTTGGATAGGTGTCGTAGTAAGCAACTTCTACTGGTGTTTTATAGGTGTAATCGTAAATTCGTAATCCTTCATTGTAATATGCCACATAAGCAAATTTATCACTTAACATAATGTTGTGGGGCACACTTTGGTTTTCTATATTAGTGCCAAACATTGATATTATATTCATTTGATAATTTTCATTTACGGTTACTTTTTTTATTTTTTTTCCATTAGTCTCATCAGCAAAAATATAAGTTGTTCCATCAGGACTCAACCAACCTTGGTGATTGTAACCTTGATCTTGATAAATATCTATCGTTTGTATAAGTTGTGGTGTGGAAGGATTACTGACATCGTAAGTGCGCAAGCCATCAAATCCGCAATTAAGAATTATTTTTCCATCTCTCGCAAAAGCATCGTGCACTACATTCACGTCACTTGGTCCGCTAAATAACAACAGCGGATTTATAGGATTTAATATATTGTAGATTCTCATTGGACTAACACTTCCCATGGTGTAATCTTTTACATCGCAGGCCAAAAGCAAAGCAGAACTTGTGTCTATGAAAATATTATGAATCCTTCCAAAACCAGCATTTATTTCTGCAACTAAAGTCAAACTATCAGGTAAGGTAGAAGTGTCGTAGATTTGGAGTGCGCTGGTGCCTTCATCACAAACTGCATAAAGATAATTTTTATATATTTTGAAATCCCGGTGCACTACATTTGTTGCTGAATATGTACCTTTTTGAAAATCTCGAAAAATTAATTTATCATTTTCACCAATTTCGAAAATATGGATTCCCTCTGTACTTCCTAGCGCCGCGTATTCTTTACCGTTTGATTTAAATCCCCAACAGTCATTAAAGCGCGCCTCAGTACTATTTGTGATTATTGTGTCAGAAAACCAATGATCTAAAAGTGAAATATTTTTAAAATCTTGAGAGAATCCAGCGAAATAGAAAAACGTAAAAAGTAAAAGACAAAACTTTTTATCCAAGAAAAATTTACTAATATTGGCACTGTTATTATTAAAATGTATGTTTTTAGTCTTGTTTATTAGCATTTTTCATAAATAATTCCAAAGCAATATATTCAATGACGC
Organism: Flavobacteriales bacterium; assembly: GCA_038234235.1. GTDB lineage: Bacteria > Bacteroidota > Bacteroidia > Flavobacteriales_D > Crocinitomicaceae > JBBSUQ01. The sequence goes on along the minus strand of JBBSUQ010000045.1, from coordinate 6,482 downwards.
AAATATTAGTTTAATATTTCATATTTTTAGCACAAATTTTTATCTATGCCGAATTCGGTAGTTATTATTCCAACTTATAATGAAATAGAAAATGTCGAACGCATGATTCGCAAAGTCGTTTCATTGGAAGATATTTTCCACATTTTAATTGTAGATGATAATTCTCCAGATGGCACAGCTCAAAAAGTAGAGGAATTAATGAAAGAATTTCCTGAACAAGTTTTTTTAGAAAAACGAAAAGGGAAATTAGGCCTAGGAACCGCTTACATTCATGGATTTAAATGGTCACTAGCTAGAGATTATGATTTTATATTTGAAATGGATTGTGATTTTTCACACAACCCGGATGATTTAGCTCGACTTTTAAAACCATTATTGGATGGTAAGTTTGATATGAGCATAGGTTCTAGATATTGCAATGGAGGTAAAGTTAAAAATTGGCCATTGAATAGAATTTTAATGTCGTACTGCGCAAGCATTTATGTACGATTAATTCTGTGGATGCCGATAAAAGACACTACAGCTGGTTTTATGTGTTACAACAGTCGAGTTTTAAAAGCTATAGATTTAGATAAGGTAAATTTCCGTGGGTATGCGTTTCAGATTTTTTTAAAATACGCAGCCAGAAAAAAGGGATTCAAATTAATTGAAGTTCCGATAACATTTATTGATAGAATTTATGGTACATCTAAAATGAGTACCGGAATTTTTAAGGAGGCACTTATGGGTGTGTGGAAAATGAAAAAAGTGAAATTATGAGTACTTATTTACTGAAAAATGCAAAGATTGTAAATGAAGGAAAAATTTTCATCTCTGATGTTTTAATTAAAAATGAAATCATTGAGAAAATTGATCAAAACATAACCGATGATAATGCTTCAATAATTGATTTGGATGGTAAATATTTATTACCAGGTTGCATTGATGATCAAGTTCATTTCAGAGAGCCCGGTTTAACGCATAAAGGCAATATATTTTCGGAAAGTAGAGCAGCTGTTGCTGGTGGTATTACTAGTTTTATGGAAATGCCAAATACCGTTCCCAATGCACTCACCCAACAATTATTAGAAGACAAGTATATTATAGGTTCCAAAGATTCTTTGGCAAATTATTCTTTTTATATGGGCGCTTCCAATGATAATTTGGAAGAAGTTCTTAAAACAAATAAAAGAAACGTTTGTGGCGTAAAAGTTTTCATGGGATCCTCTACTGGCAATATGTTAGTAGATAACGAAAAAACGCTATCTGGCATATTCGGCAAATGCGATATGCTTATTGCAACTCACTGCGAAGACGAGGGAACGATCAAGCACAATCTAGAAGCTGCGAGAGCGCAATATGGAGACGATATTCCAGTAGAACTCCATCCCATTATTCGCAACCACGAGGCTTGCTATTTGTCTTCCTCATTGGCAGTAAATCTGGCAACAGTTAACAATTCACGTTTGCATGTTTTACATATAAGTACAGCCAAAGAGACCGAACTTTTTAGCAATATTTTACCATTAAAAGAAAAAAAAATTACTGCCGAAGCATGTGTGCACCACCTTTGGTTTTCAGATAAAGACTACGCCGAAAAAGGTAATTTCATCAAATGGAATCCTGCAGTAAAGACAGAACAAGACAGAGAAGCAATTTGGAAAGCCGTTTTAGATGATCGCATAGATGTCATAGCAACGGACCATGCACCACACACACTCGGCGAAAAATCTGCTAAATATGCGCAAGCTCCATCAGGCGGACCATTAGTGCAGCATGCGCTCATAGCATTGTACAATAAAACATTAGAAGGTAAGATAAGTTTAGAGAATTTAGTTCGCAAAATGTGCCATGCTCCGGCAGATCTTTTTAGAGTAGAAAAACGAGGATATATCCGCGAAGGTTATTTTGCAGATTTGGTTGTATTAGATCCAAACACACAAACATTTATAAATAAAGGACAGCTATTATATAAATGCGGTTGGTCACCATTCGAAGACACTATTTTTGAAGGTAAGATAGAAAGTACATTTGTTAATGGTAACATGGTTTATCATGGAGGAAAATTGCTTGATATTAACCCTGGTAAAAGACTTCATTTCGATTATGACTAAAATAATACTGATTCTTGTACTCTTAACGAGCATATTTGGGTGCGGTAATGGTAATTATAAAGTTGAAAGACCTAAAAATTTAATTGAACAAAACGAATTCACTGATATATTATACGAAGTTGTATTGGCTGAAAGCTATCTACAGAGTGAAGAGCATCCCAGTCAATTAATAAAGCAAAGTATTGACTCTCATGTAGTAGTTATTTGTAAAAAGCACAATACTCAATTAGTAGATTTTAATGAATCTATGGATTATTACTCCAAAAATCAAGAAAAAATAAAATCCATTTATTCTGTTATCATTGACAGTTTAAATATTACTAAATAAAAACAAAAACTTTTAGTTTTTTCAAATCGTTAAATTTATAACGGTTTATTTGTTAAAACTGAAATGATTTTAGTTTAACTTTACACCTATATAATTTAATTAATTAAAAAGAAAACTTTATGCGAAAAATTTTACTACAATTAATTGCGGTATTCGGAATCTTTGCAACAGCATACGCTACCACGTGTCCTGGAGCAACTGCTATTCCTGCAGTACCCACATTGCCTTACACCCAAACAATGGTTTGCGGGGGTTCTGATGATATCAATCAGTATAACGCTACTTCTTGCGGTATCAGTTATTATCAAGATGGACAAGAAGCGTTATATAGTTGGACACCAACTAATAGTTATTCTGGGGTCACAATTGCTTATTCAGGTCAGTATTATTCAGGTGTATTTTTGTACGCAGGATGTCCAACATCAGGTGGAACATGCATCGGAAGTGTTACGGATTATTACCCTAACAAGACTCTTACTGTCCCAGGATTTGTTAATGCCGGAACTACTTATTACATCATGATTGATGTCGATTATTATTACTCAAGTGCTTGTCCAGGTTCATTTACAATAAACGGTACACTTTTGGCTGATTGTTCTACTACAACTGCACCAGGTAATACTTTGTCATCAGTAGCAAGCGCATGTCCAAGTTCACCATTTACACTTTCGTTACAGAATGTTGCATCTGAATCAGGAGTTACTTATCAGTGGCAATCATCTCCAGATAATATTACATACAGTAATATAGTTGGTGCTACGGGTCCTACTTACACAGCAACGCAAACTGTTGCAACATATTATCAAGCAATAGTTACTTGTAGTTTTGGTGGTGGGCCAATGACATCAACACCAGTATTAGTAAATGTTAATTCTTTTTTAAATTGTTATTGCACTAGTAATGCACTTTACGCTTATGATGAAGAAATCTTAAATGTTTCGGTTGGTACTTTAAATAATTCTTCAACGTGTTCAACAACAGGAGGACCAGGTAGTACTTTGTCATTGTATTCTGATTACACAACAATTGCTGCAGCTCCAACGCTAGCGCAGTCAGCAAGTTATAATTTTTCTGTAAACGTGGGAACTTGTGGAGGCAATTATACTAGCTGGACAAAAATATTTATAGATTTTAATCAAAATGGATTGTTTAGTGATTTAGGAGAAGAAGTTTACACTCCTACAGTTGGAGTTTCGGGTCCTCATTTCGTTACAGGATTGATTTCTATACCAACTGGTATTCCTACAGGAACAACGAGAATGAGAGTTGTAAATACGGAAACATATTACGCAGGTGGTGTAAATGCTTGCGGAACATACGGATATGGTGAAACAGAAGATTATTTTGTAACCATTGCTCCTGCACCGACATGTCCACAGCCTACAAACTTTGCGGTTGTTCAAACTACAAATACTGATGCAACTTTAAACTGGACTGCTGGTGGTTCTGAAGCTGAATGGGCTGTTGAATATGGCGCAACTGGATTTACACCTGGAACAGGAACCACAGTTTTTGTTAATATGCCTCCTCCTTATATTTTGTCTGGTTTAACAGCCAATACTTTTTATACAGCATTTATTCGTGGAGTTTGTACAGTTGGTGATACATCATATTATGCAGGACCTGTTAATTTCAATACATTCGGTGTTGGCCAATACATGGAACAAAACAATGATTGTCCGACTACGACATATAATAGTATTACGTCTACAGGTACGCCCAATAGTACACTATACAATGGTGAATTCTCATTGACAATGCCTTTCTCTTTCTTGTTTCAAGGAACTGTCGTTAACAATATACGTGTGTCTAACAATGGCGTTATTGCTATTAACAATCCTTCAACGTACATTTCACCTTATCCAAATTCTATTATATATGCGCCAGTAAATGGTTTGTATCCATTGTGGACAGATTTGGATGATTATTCTGGTTTCATATACAATCAAATAACTGGTACGGCTCCCAACAGAAAGTTAGTAATTCAATATGATTTGAAACATAATTATGGTGTTGATACCATGTCTTTCCAAGCTATTTTTGATGAAACAACAATGGAAATTCATTATGTTTACAAAGATGTCGTTACTGGAAGTACTTTTTATGATTATGGTGGTTATGCAACTGTTGGTCTAAAAGGTCCAGTTCAAAATTTTGAACATTCATATTACAGTCCAACTTATTTGCAAAATAATACTTGTGTTAAATATTATTACACAGATTGTCCTAAACCAACAAATTTATATGCAACTTATGTCAACGCAGACGAAGCAGGTTTTGATTGGACTTCAGGTTTGTCAAATGAGACAAATTGGACAATTGAATATGGTGTACAAGGATTTACACAAGGTACAGGAACAATGATGGCAACTACTTCTAGTGATGCAATTATTTTAGGATTACAGCAAAACACTTATTATGATGTTTATGTGTATTCTGATTGTGCTAATGGTGATCAAAGTTTTGCTATCAAGGTAACAATTCTTACTCCTCCTTTGTGTGCTAATCCTATTGGTATTTCAGCATCAACGGCAGTAGATAGTATTTTCTCTAGTTGGAATTTCACAGCGTCTTCTCCGTCTTACCCAAGCACTTCATTTAATTTGCAATATGGGTCTTATGGTTTTGATTTGTATGATCCATCAAGTACAACAGTTGCTTTAGATAATAATACGACTGATACTACCTTCAATTCAGCATTTTTGTCTGGAGGAGTTTATGACATATATATTCAATCGGTTTGTAGCACGGACACTTCTTTATTTACAGGTCCAATAACTATTACAATGCCGTTGAAAAATGATTCTACTTGTTTGGCTGAAACATTACCAGTTAATGGAGTAGTTAATTATTTCAACAATACTGGTGCTACAGTTCAATCTGGTGAACAAGCAATTGCTCCTCCAGTTACTGGTGCACAAACAACAACAGGTTGGTCAAATTCTGCTTTGAATTTTACAACATGGTTTAAATTTGTAGCTCCTGCAACAGGAAACATGAGAATCTCTGGTGTTGATCAAGGATTTGATGGTCAGATTGCAATTTACAATGTTACGACTTGTCAAACAGTTACTTTAGGTTCATATTCACTTATTGCTGCAAATGAAGACGCAATTGGTGGAGGAAGTTTAGCTCCGAATTTTACGGTTTGTGGCTTAACACCTGGTAATACATATTACTTGATGCATGATTCAAAAAGTACATTCTCTACAGGAATCTATTCAATTAGATTATCTGAAATAAACTTAAATCCAGGAACAGCAGTTCCGTTGACAAAGGTTTGTAGAGGTGATACTGTAGATTTGTTTACTACATTGGCAGGAAATGATCCAGGTGGAATGTTTGTTGATTTGTTTAATACACAACAAATTGTAAACGGATCTGATTTCGTTACGACTACATTGGCAAACATAACTTATGATTTCCAATACAATTTAGTTGATGGTTGTGCTACAGATAGTACAATTTCTCAAGTACAAATTTTCCAACCTTCAAATGCAGGTCAAGATGGTATGATTTCAATATGTAAAAATCAACCAGTTGGATTGTTTAGTGGTATAAATGGAAATGCAGATTTCGGTGGAACTTTTTATAATCCTTCAAATGCAGCATTGCCTAGTCAGAATATAGTTACTCCAAATATTCAGGGTAGTTATAATTATACATATATCACGAGCAATGGTGTTTGTCCGGCAGATACATCTTTAATCACTGTGAATGTTACTTCATGTAACTTCTTATCTGTTGATGAATTAACTTTTGCAGGTGTAAGTTTATATCCAAATCCAACAAATGATGTTATTAACATCAAAGCAGGTGATTTGGAAGGAACGTTTAACATTATTGTTAGAGACATGAATGGTAGAGATGTAATTATTTCTAACGAAACATTGTCTTCAAATGAGTTAATTACTATTCCGGTTACCAATCTAGAGCCAGGAATGTATTTTGTTAATTTGTTTAATGATTCAAAAGCTACAGTATTTAAGGTAGTAGTTGAATAAGAAATACAATTAAATTAAGATTAAAAGGCCGTTTGTTAATTCAAACGGTCTTTTTTT
>JBBSUQ010000044.1:0-20270 GCA_038234235.1 Flavobacteriales bacterium | reverse complement strand
AATATTTTAAAATACAACAAATACGTTTTAAAACATTTGTGTTGTAATTCGGTCTTTTGTTCTAATTGGATAAAACAGACATTTTAAAAAAATTTGGCTCGCACATAAAAAAAATTAGGCAGTCCCAACATCTTACACAAGTGGATGTAAGCAGTGCTATGCATAGAGATCAACAAAGTCTTCAAAGGGTAGAAAGTGGCAATGTAAATCCATCTTTGATTTATATTTTAGAGTTGGCTAAAGCTTTGGGAATTCAACCTGCAGAAATTGTAAATTTTCACGATTGAGATTCTTGTGAAGATCCAACTTTAACAAACCAAACCCCAAATAAGCAACCCCACCAATGCAATGCCCAAAAAAAAGAGAGCGGCCTCGTCGGAAAATAATGCGGCAATTAATGGAATTACTAATATGGCTGTAACCAAAAACAATACAAATAAACCAACGGCTTTTAAAACTTTGAGCCACATAGAATTTTCGTGTTTTTTGCTTTGCTTAACTGAACTTCTATTTTTTATTTTCTTTTCGTAAATTAACTTGGGATCAAATTGAATAACAGGTACAACACTTTTTCGGCTGCTAATTATTGTTTGTTCTAAAACTGAAACCATTTGGGGAGAATAAGAGAAAGGATTGGGTTCTTTATTTAATTTAATGTTGGTCGTTTTTTGCCTATTTAATTTGTCAATTTTATAACCAACAAGTTCTTGAGATTTCTCTTTGTTGTGGATTAAATCTTTTATTTCACCAATATTACTATTCTTTTTAAACCTCCACTCTACACTAATACCATCATTATAAACACGTTTTTGGACGCTACAACCTGCTGAAATAAATAAAATTAAGAAATAACAGAGCCAAAGTTTCATATAAAATATATTATGTAAGCGCAGCAAATTTAACATAAATTACTATGTAAGCATACATAAATTTTATGTTTTTTTATAATTGTAGATAATTTAAAATTTGTACTTTCATAATTCTAAATGATTCTCAACATGAAACTTTTAATTTTAATAAGCATTTTTATGAGTTCGATTTACAAGCCTGTCGAGATTTTTGAGCTGACAGTAGAAATTCAAAATTTAACCTCAAATTCTGGCCATGTCATGTTGGCAATTTTTAATACATCAGAATCTTTCCCAGATGGACTTGCCAAAGTCCAAATAGTAATTGACATCAAAGACAAAAAAGGGAGCACAGTTTTCAAATTACCAGAAGGCAACTATGCAATCGCTGTTTATCATGACAGCAATGACAACAAAAAATTAGATAAAAACAGTTTTGGAATTCCTAAAGAAAGTTACGGATTTTCTAATAATGCTATTGCAAGATTTTCGGCACCTAGTTTTGAAGATGCGAAGTTTACTTTAAATAAAAACACAATTCAGAAAATTGACCTGAATTAATTTAATCCCAAATCTTTTGTAGAATTTACATCTGGCAAAATTTCGGATTTTAAACTAGGGAATTTCACATTCTCAGATCGCATCTTGTACATTTCAAACAGCTCCGTCTGACTTCTAAAAGGAGCCATACTTTCATCGAAATCTACATATTGGTTTTGCTGATCGGCATCAATAATTCTCGATTTTTGATTGTCTTGCCAATGACATTCAAAAATCTTTAGAATGTCTTTTTTCAAAGATTTGTCAAATATTGGACAGCCAACTTCAATTCTTTTATCAAGATTTCTTTCCATCCAATCTGCACTACTGATATAATAAACTGGATCATTATTGTTTTGAAAAATAAAGAATCTTGAATGCTCTAAAAATCTATCAACAATACTTATTATTTCAATGTTTTCACTTAATCCTTCCACACCTGCTCTCAAGCAACAAATACCTCTAATTATACATTGGATCTTCACTCCAACTCTACTGGCTTCATATAACTTTTCAATCAAATCTCCGTCAACCAAGTTATTCATCTTGATTTTTATGCCGGTAGCCAAACCTTTTTTAGCATTGTGAATTTCTTCATCAATCAGTTTTATTATTTTAGAACGGGTATTTATCGGGCTAACCATGAGCGTTTTAAAAGCACTGATTCTATTTGAATTTTCAAGTAATTGAAACACCTTTTTAACTTCTGAAGTAATTTCAATATTTTTGGTGAGCAAACCTAAATCTGTATAAATTCGCGAGGATTTTTCATTGAAATTTCCAGTTCCAACATAAGCAATTAATTGATTCTTTTTCCGCCAAGTTCTTTCAATAAGTATCAATTTAGAGTGAACTTTAAGATATTGAGTGCCTACAAGTACTGTAGCTCCGTTTTCTTTCATTCTATTTGCCCAATACAAATTATTTTCTTCATCGAAACGAGCTTGTAATTCAAAAAATACGTAAACTTTTTTACCATTTCTCACAGCGTTCATCAAAGCATTCATAACCGTACTGTTTCGGGTGACACGGTAAAGATTTATGCGAATAGATTTAACTTTCGGGTCAATGGCGGCTTCTCTTATTAAATCTACAACATAATCAAACTGTTGGTAAGGATAATGGAGCAAAATATCTCTGTGAAGCACAGATTTCAGCAAACTTTTTCTGTTTTCCATTTGAGGATGCAGCAAAGCTTGTCTTTTTTTGTAAACCAAATTTGGAATTCCGAAATCCGGATAATTCATAAAATCTTTGAAATTGTGGTAACGACCACCTGCTATGACATTGCTGCCATTTTTAAGTTTCATGGCATCCAACAAAGTATGCAACATATCTTCAGGCATTGCACTGTCATAAACAAATCGCACAGGATCGCCTTTTTTACGAAGCTTTATGCTTTTTTCAATTTTTTCAAGGAGTGATAACGAAATATCGTCATCTAAAGAAAGTTCGGCATCTCTTGTAAATTTGAAGGTAAACGCTTCAACACTGTCATAAGTAAATATGGAAAAAATACTATCTAAATGTATTCGTATAATATCGTCTATTAGAATTATGGAATGCTGACCATTTTCTGAAAATGTATAAAATCTTGTATAATCTGTAGGGATTTGCAAAAGTGCATATCTAGATTTTTTAGCGTTCTCAAAAACCATTTTAACAGCCAAGTAAACCCCACTATCTCGCAAACCACTAAAAGGGCTTTTCTTGCTCAACATTATAGGAACAATGCTGTGTTTTAGTTGAAAGTTGAAAAATTTATATAATTCTCTTCTTTGGGAATCGTTTATTTCATCAGGTTTTAAATGATGGATACCTTCTTTGCCTAATTCTTCAAGTAATCTATTATAAGATTTTTGAAAAATAGTTTGTTGTTCAGTAACAATATCATTTATTTTATCGAATAAATGAGCCGGGCTACCATCAAAACCAGTGATACTTTTACTTTTAATGGCCATCATTCTTTTAATGTTGGCTACTCTCACTCTAAAAAACTCATCTTGATTGTTAGAAAAAATACCTAAAAATCTCATTCTTTCTACCAAAGGCACTCGGGTATCCATGGATTCCTGAAGTACTCTTTCATTAAAAGCCAACCAACTTAATTCTCTGTTATAAAGTTTCATGGTCCATTTAAAAATTTGTCTAAAAGTAAAAAGACCGTAGTTAGCATTCGGTCTTTTAATAATATTAAATCGTTAATTTTTCTAAACTCTCAAAGAGTCTACAAAAGTACTAAGCTAAACAGTGAACTTTAACTAAACCTTCATACCTTTTACGATGCGGTCTTTCCTTTTTGTTTTATTCAACTTTTTGAGCACAACCATTAAATATGCCGAACCACTTTCTGCGGTGGCAGTGTAAACATCATTTCCATATTCAACTGTATTGGCTTTACCTTGATCCCAGTTTGCAACAAAATAAAACTTATCTGATCTTTGATTTTGTCTTACTGCGAACTTTAAATATTTGCCATCACCCACTTCAAATCTGACAAAAATTTCTCCAGTTTCGCCAAACTTTTCAAAAACGCATTTAGTGTTTGGTGCAATAATTATTCTTTCTTGTTCTTTATTACTGTTGGAAACCAAAGTACCGTCGTTTGATGTACCTGTGCCACCACTCTTTTTTTCCTTCTGAATAATAATTGTTGACGACACATAAAACTGTACTCGTTTAATATTTTGAGTCGCATCTAATGCGTATTCTTCTTTTAGTTTTTCAGTATAGGGAACTTTTGTGCCGCAACTAAACAAAAACATACCGAGGGCGAAAATTGCTATGTACTTCATAATTTGTGATAATTTGTGTGTTTTACTGTATCTTAATGGGTGTAAATATAACTAAAGAAAATATCCTTAGAATTAAAAATTTCAACTTTTTCAAAAATCATTCCGTTCTTATATTCATAAAATAATTATCTTTGAATATGCTCAATATTAAAGTTTTTACATTTAATCCTTTTCAGGAAAATACCTATCTTATTTATGACCTCAAAGGCATAGCTTTAATAATTGATCCAGGTTGCTCTAATCGCCAAGAAGAAATGGAATTAATCCATTTTATTGAAACAAATCATTTAAAAATTGAAGCAATTTTAAATACACATGCTCATCTTGACCATATATTCGGAAATCAATTTATGAAATCGCAATACAATGTGCCAATTTACTTGCATAAAGATGATGAATTGATATTGAAAAACGCAGGTATTGCTGCAAAACTATATGGAATAAATGGCTACAAACCTTCACCAAATGTTGATATTTACTTAAACCACAATGATGAAATAACTTTTGGTGATATAAAATTTAAAGTACTCCACACCCCTGGTCATGCTCCGGGTCACGTTGTATTTTATAATAAAGATGAAAAATTTGTGATAAATGGAGACGTACTTTTTAGAGGAAGTTATGGCCGAACAGATTTACCAGGTGGCAAACCTATGGATTTATTTAAATCAATAACCGAAGTTATGTTTGCTTTGCCAGAAGATACAATTGTGCATTGTGGGCATGGATCTACTACAACTATAGGGAATGAGATAAATTCAAATCCTATTTTATATATGTAATAGCCGAAAGCAAAGACAATCAGTATGATTTTCATAATTTATAAGAAATAAATAATATAATCGTTATGCTTACATATCTTTTGGCACGTAGTTTGTAAATTCAGCAATGTAAATTTTAGAGTTATGAAAAAATTCGCAGTAATTATAGGAGCTTCAGCATTATTATTGGCAATGACGAGTTCAACTAATGTAACGTATCCAACCGTAAATAATAAATCTTTCCAAATAGGAGAGAAACTAAGATACAGAATAACCTATGGTATTATGGATGCCGGTGAAGCTGTTCTCGAAGTGAAATCAACTACAAAAAAAGGTGCGAATAGAGATCTTTTACATGTTGTAGGAACGGGAAGAACTTTAGGTACTTTCAGTGCTTTTTATAAGGTGCATGACGTGTATGAGAGTTATCTTGATAAAACGGGTATTTTTCCTTGGTTTTTTAAAAGAAGAGTAGATGAAGGTGGTTATAAAATTGAACAAGATTATACCTTTAAGCACGATAAATTAAAAGTTAATACCAGTGAAGGAAAAGAATATACAATTCCGATGGGAATTCAAGATATGATTTCTTCGTTTTACTACGCACGAACAATGGACTTTAAAAACATGAAGATTAACCAGACTTTTGAATTTAAATGTTTTATGGATGGTGAAACTTGGCCTTTAAAAGTAAAATATGTTGGTACAGAAGTTATCCATATTCGAAAAGGTAAATTCTCATGTATGAAATTTGTTCCGGTTGTACAAAAAGGTCGCTATTTTAAAAGTGAAGACGATGTTAACTTTTGGGTTACAAATGATGAGAACAGAATTCCAATTCTTGTAAAAGCAAAAATTCCAGTAGGAAGTATAAAAATGCACTTGGTTGAATGGAGCGGATTGAAATCTGATTTGACAAGTAAGCAATAAAAATTTTGAGGTTTGAATAAATTAGGCTGTCCCCCCATGAGATGGCCTTTTTTATGTGCGAAACTTTGGTACTTCTATAACTTCTCTTTTACATTTTAACCAACTTCAATATATCTTCTTTAGTATCAATGGTTATGTGAAGATAATAAACTGCTGGTTCTAAATTTTCTAGATCAATGTAGTCGTTGCTTTTAACTATTTTTGAGAACACTTCTCTTCCGTTTTCATCAACTATTAGTAATTCTGCTTCTAATCCTTCAAAATTCAAATAAACGCCATCCATTGTTGGATTAGGATATAAACTTAAACCAACATTTTGAAATTCTTTTAAACCAACATTATCGATTACCACACAATTTGAAGTATCAACACAACCAGTACTTCCGGTTATAATTACGGCATATTGTCCATTAGTGCTAACGGTAAGGGTTGAACTCATTTCGCCAGGAAGTGAAATTCCACTTGGACAATTTATCCATTGATACATTGCACCACTAGAAGCCGAAATTGTTAAATCTCCATTATTGGTGGCTACTGCATTTACATTGTTAATTGTAAGATTTAAAGTATAAATAGAGTCACAACCTTCTTGAGTTGTAAAGTTATCTGTATAAATTCCACTCGAAGTATAAGTCATACTGTTCTGAGTCCAAAAATATTCATCACAGGTTACAATAGTTTCTGCAAACGAATAAACAGAATTGATTGTGAGATTTAATGTTGCTATAGAATCACAACCTGCCGAATTAGCTATTGTGTCGATATAAGTTCCACTGAAAGAATAAGTAATATTATTTAGTGGCCATTGGTAAGCCCCACAATTTGTAATACTTTGAGAAGAGCTGCTAGATTGTGATATAGTAAGTGACAAATTTCTAATAGAATCACAACCATTAACTGTGTTGTCAATAATTGAATAGAAACCACTTGTGTAGTAAACAACGTTATTTAATGTCCAAAGAAAACTATCACAAGCCGAAATAAACGCAGTATCAATATAAGAATTGTTTATCGTGAGATTTAAATTAATTATTGAATCGCAACCCACTGTGTTCAAAATTGTGTCAGAATATATGCCACTTGAATTGTAAGTCATTGAATTTTGTGGCCAAGTATAACTATCGCAGTTCACAATTGTTTGCATAGAACTTGAACTGTTGTTGATGGTGAGATTTAAAGTAACAACAGAATCACAACCTACGGCATTTAATAAAGTATCATTGAACATTCCCGAAACATTATATGTCAACATAGTCGATGGCCAAAAATAACTATCACAAGCAGTAACTACAACTGTTGCGGTTGAACTGTTATTAATTGTAAGATTTAAAACTTTTATAGAATCACAACCTGCTGCATTTAAGAAATTTGCCACATATTGTCCGGATGTCGTGTAAGACGTACTATTCACACTCCATAAATAAGTGTTACAAGCTACAATATTTGAAGTATCGGTGTAAGAATTATTTATCGTTAGTGCAAGTTGAATAACAGAATCGCAACCTGCCGTATTTGGTATCGTATCAAAATAATTTCCAGAGACAATATAAGTTATAGAGTTTTGAGGCCATATATAATCATCACATACAATAACAGTTTGAAGTGCGGATGTACTGTTCTTTATTGTAAGATTTAAAGTAACAATTGAATCACATCCAACAGAATTTATCAATGTATCATTGTACAAGCCAGAAACATTATAGGTGACCATAGTAGAAGGCCATAAATAACTATCACAAGCTGTTACGGGAACCATAGCAGTTGTGCTGTTTTTAATTATAAGATTTAAATTTTTAATAGAATCGCAACCTGCTGCATTCATAAACGTGACTGAATACATACCACTTGTATTGTATGTCTGGCTGTTTACACTCCACAAATAAGTATCACAAGTAGTTATGATTGTTGTATCTGCATAAGAAGAATTAATTGTAAGATTTAAAGTGATTATAGAATCACACCCTTGAGTATTGGGAATTGTATCTTTAAAAACGCCACTATTAGTATAAGTTAAACCTGTTTGTGGCCATAAATAAGTGTTGCAACTTGTAACATTTTGAGTTGCACTTGTGCTGAATTTTATAGTCAAATTCAAAAATACTGTAGAATCGCAGCCATTTGCTCCGCCACCAGGATAAGTAAAACTTGCAACATTATTTGATGCGTAATAGGTAACGCCATTTATCCAGATTAAAGAATCACATGAAGTGATAGTATTTGTGCTTTGACTGGTAGGTTTTACAATTACTGAAATAGGAGTTCTTGTTGCACTAGCGCATCCAGAAGAATCGGTTTGGGCATAAAAAATGTAAGTTCCGGGCGTATTGGTATTTGGCAATAGTAAAGTTCCTACTGTTTGAAATGGTGAACCATTACCCTGAAAAGTTCCACCAGACGTTGCACTAAAATAACTTACTGAATTTGAACCTGCATTTGCCGTAATAATAGCTGAAGGTGAACTTACGCATATTGAAACACCTGCGGTTGGTGAAGGCGCAGGCAATGCAGAAGGCTGAGATATAACAAGATTAAATGGATTTGAGAACTGTCCGATATTATCTTGAACAATAACACTATGAGTTCCTGCACTTAAATTTGTTGGTATAGGTCCATAACCTGAGCCATCAATTGAATAAGTGAAAGGTGCATTTCCGCAAGAAACCGTTCCTAAACTAAAACCTCCATTAGCCACGCCATTACAACTTGCATTTTGAGGAATAAGCATCACCAAAACTGGCGCAACATTTACTGTAACCGATGGCGCCGTAGATATGCTACAGGCATTTGAATAAAGCGTAGGAGTATAAGTTGTATTGACAACTGGTGATACGACCAAAGGTGATCCCATACCAATATTCATACTTCCATCCGACCAAATTATACTATCAATTTGTGGTTGTAATAAAATTGTATATTCTTCATATTCTCCAAAATTAAATGGTTGTTCCGGATTATAAATTGTTCCTTCATCAACAGAAACACGCATTTTTGTGAGTCCGTATTTTACAGAATTTGGAATTGTAAACGAACCAGATTCTGTATGAGGACCTACAACATTTCCGATTGCCGTGTGCACCCTTTCTCCAACATCACTAAAATCTCCATCTCTGTTGTAGTCAATAAAAATTGCCATGGAACTACCGAAAGAACCTGAACCAGAAATTACATTTGTTACACTGTAATTATATATGTGACCACGAATAAAAGTAAATGGTCCGAAAGCTGTAAAATTAGAATAAGCACCTACAGTTCCTGTAGCTACACCCAAAGTTCCTGTTAGTGAATTTACTGCAGTAGTATTATTCAAGATGGTAGTTGCCCCTTCAGTGATTGTAATATTTCCTAAGTCTTCTTCACTTGTAGGATTTAAAATTGAAGGAATACTTCCATAAGCTGGAAATCCTAAAGCTTGATAATTTGTACTTGCAGTAAGTATGGCGTTTGAGCCTGAGCAGATAGAAGTATCACTTGTATTAACAATTGGTGGTAAATTGCCAAGTTGGTTGTCTTGATAGGAAAATCCATCTATTGCAATACTTTCATTTCCTGAAGCATCATAGGCAATTGCATAATAAGAAACTATAGTTTGCGGACTAAATGCCGCGGGTATTAATCCTTCCCAATTACCAGAAACTATTGTACCCGAAGTTAGAATTAAGTTTATAAACCCTTGTGAAACGCCGTTGTACGAATAAAATAATTTGATACTCTGCACGCCAATATTGTCACTTGCATTTACTGAAACAGTATGTGATAAATTTGTGCAAGCCTGTGGAGTTATTAGAGAAATTGATGACAGAATTGGAAGAACTGTTTCACTAGGAAAAACACCATTAAATTCATAAGCCCCAATATCAGGATTTGTTCCACTGAACGCTGGTCTAGTTAAAATGTTTTTGTCAGTATTCGGCAAGCCAATTGAAGCAATTGCTACTCCTCCACTTTCAATTTCAGTGATGGTTGATGCTGCGATATTTAAATTTGTGTTAGAGATAAAAGGAGCAACAACTTTATTATTTAATGGTATGGAATTTACATCATTCGTTGCATTGTTTATTTGACTTACAGCCTGCCATGTACTAGTTAAGTCATAAACGGGAGAGCCAAAAAAGTAACCAATTTTTCCTGCTAAATGCTTAGAATCATTCGCCACCATGTAGGCATTATTATCAAGATTGGCATTGGCAAAATTATAAGAACTTGGAAAGGAAATTGCAACAAACTCTTGGTCAATTGCATTGGATGTCATTTTATTACAGAAAATATTGTTTTTTACATTTAAACCAGACACACCTGACCCAACAACACCAAATGCCACTGAAAAAGCATTAGGACTGCTAGCATTTGTATAATTTCCATATATATTAATGGAATTGTAGTAGAATGAACAATTTATTCCGCCAGCCAATCTTACTCCGAAAGCTGCCTTAGAACTACTAGTAGCATAATTTACAGATGAAATTCCGTGAATCACATTGTTATAAAAATTTATATTATCTCCAGCAGTAATATTAATTCCATACGCTCCAAAACCAGCACTAGCATCGTTTTTAATATTGTAAATTTCGTTTCTTTCTACTGTTAAGCCTATTGTTGAAAAACCTGTTATTTCTAAACCCACCAAATCTACAGAGGCCAGGCTTAAAATATCAAATATTTTATTGTCCCTAAAAACTCCATTAACTACTTGACTCATTACCATTCCTTTTGAACCAATTGGAAAAGATGCCGAACCAAAATTATTGCCTTCTATTAAAAGATTATCCGCTTGTGTTGTAGCACCACCAGAAAAATAAAAACCTAAAAAAGCATTTTCAAAATTATTATTTTGAATGGTCATATTATCATAATCGTTACCAGCCGCTATTGCAGACAATGATGTGGCTGAGGTACCACCAGCATAAAAGCTATAAGTATTTGCGAGGTTAGATCCGCTGTAACCATTATTTCCTGGTGTACTTCCTCTAACTATGCAGTTTTTTAAAGTAAAGTTTAAAACTCCTAATCCTAAAGTTGTTCTACCAATAACACGAATGGCTGTAGTATTTGCGACGGTATTTGCTGAGGTATTTACGATTGTTAAATCTTTAGTTGTTCCTCCAACTGTTATGCTTCCATCTATTGTCACATTATCACAACCATCAAACACGAACACACCTCTTCCGGCAGTATTACTTGCGCTCACTGTTACAACAGCTGTAGGTTTTATTGTTAATGAAGTATAGGACGCAGAACCTTGTCCACTCGCTATGAGTATTGTTGGATTTGGTAGCTCAGTTACATCGGCGTTGATGGATATTGCAATAATACCTTGATGAGTTCCGGCATTAATCGCAGTAAATGCCGCATCGAATGTAGCATAAGAAGCCGCAGTTGTTCCGGCGGTGGCGCTAAGGGTTAATTGAGCTGATAAATTTGTCAGGCAAAAAATAGACGCTAGGAAAATTAATATAATACGTAAATGCATTTCAATGAATAGTTTATTTGGCAAAAATACGTACTTTTTAAAACTTATGGAAATTTCAAGTCAAATTAGCTTAAATCACATATTTGCAAACGCAAAAAAGCCATACTCAAATTACTTTAGTATGGCTCTTAGAAAATAAACTCTTATGAATTATTTAGGAAGCATATTAATTATTCTTTTATACTCCGTTTCGTATGTTTGTGTTCCTAGGCAATTTAATCTTGCTTTTTCATCTTTAAAATGTTGTATTCTATTTACAGGATTTGGATGCGTGCTTAAAAACTCAGGCGGTCTCGAACCTCCTGCCGCTTCAATTTTCTCAAAGAAACCTGCACCACCTGCCGCATTATAGGGCGTTGGACATAAGTAAAAAACAGATTGTGCATCGGCTTCTTCTTCAAAACCTCTAGAATATTTTAGTCCTATTAAAGCTGCAGTTACTTGAGCTAATGCTGCTCTATCTCCTAGGATAACACTTGTTAAAATTCCTGTACCAACAGATTTTGACATTTGCTGAGTACTGTGTCTTAAATCTGCATGAGCCATTTCATGGCCAAGAACACCCGCCAACTGATCTCCAGATTCCATATATTTCATTATACCTGTATAGATGTAGATATATCCTCCTGGAGTACAGAAAGCATTTTGTACTTTGTCATTGTGAACTATTCTTAACCGCCAAGTAAAATCATTTTTGTAAGTTACATTTCCAGTATTGAGTATTGTATTTCTCATATTATACAGATAATCATACACAGCTTTGTATTTTACTGAATCCAGTTGTGGAAACTCTGCCTTGTTGCTATCTATTTGATGTGCAACTTGTGCTCCTAATGCAATATCTTGAGATACCGGAAAAAGATTAAAGCCTGCTTTTTGTCCACCATTCTTGGCAGTTCCACCGCAAGAAGTAAGTGTTATTGTTAAACCTAAGAAGATTGAACTTGTAATTAATTTGAATTTTTTCATTTTAAATAAGATTTATGACCCCAAAAGTAGAGATATAAGCCTAATCTTTTTTAGCTTGCTAGAGAAAAATTTATAATAAAAGTTAACAGAAAACCAATACTATAGCCCAAATAAACCTGCAATGGAGTATGAGCCTTCAAATATAAGCGAGAATACAATACAATTCCTGAAATTATAAAAGCGAGGTAAACTGGCCATATTGGAAAATTACTCACCACAACCGCATAGGCACATAAAAATCCACTAAAAATACCAACCCCGGAGCCGTGCAGACTTATTTTAGTTTTAAAATTTATAATAAAAATTACAATTGAAACACAAGCCCCACTAAGTGGCATTCCTAATAAAAATGGAGAAATTAATCGGCCATAATCAGATTGAAAGAAAAACAAAGAAAATAACGCCATGCAATAAACAAACATTAAAAAAATTGGTCCTCTTCGTTCCGTTTGATTTTTCATTTCTATGCTTGAGATCATTCCGAAACGACTCATAATAGAATAAGACAGTGCCGGCATAACTGCACCAAAAATGAAAAAAATAACAATTAAAGATATTTTGTTTTGTGGTTTGTAATCAAACAGCAAAGGAAAGTTTGTTCTAAAATCGCTAACCACAGGAACATACAAAACCAATAAAAGGGCATAAACTGGCATGAACAAAGGCAAACTTATCCACTTAATAAAAACACAAAGTTTATTCATTATAGTTCTTTTCGCATTCTTGCAACAGGAATATGAAGTTGTTCTCGGTATTTGGCAACCGTTCTTCGAGCTATACTGTATCCTCCTTTTTCTTTTAGTAATTCTGCCAACCTTTCATCAGTAAGCGGACTTTTCTTATCTTCACTCTCTATGGCGTCAGACAAGATTTTTTTAACCTCTCTTGTAGAAACTTCTTCACCATCTTCTTTAGCAATTGATTCTGAGAAAAAAGATTTAAGTGAAAAAATACCGTACCTCGTTTGTACATATTTACTATTGGCAACTCTTGAAATTGTAGAAATATCAAGACTAACAATATCCGCAATATCTTTCAAAATCATTGGTTTTAGATTGGTCTCGTCTCCACTTAAAAAATATTGGTATTGATAGTTCATAATAGCAGTCATTGTGAGCAAAAGCGTATTTTGTCTTTGTCTTATTGCATCGATAAACCATTTTGCACCATCTAATTTTTGTTTAACAAATGAAACTGCTTCTTTATCTGTTTTAGAACTTTTGGCTCCTTCGGCATAAGAACGCAACATGTTTTCATATTCGCGGCTTACTTTTAACTCAGGTGCATTTCTTCCATTTAAGGTAAGTTCAAGTTTTCCTTCGTTTTCATAAATCTGAAAATCAGGTATAATTTGTTGAAAGTTTTTAGCAGCATCTTTAGAACTTCCTCCTGGTTTTGGATTTAAACGAATAATTTCACCTATGGCATCTTTTAAATCTTCATCTTCAATTTCCAGTTTTTTCTGAATTTTATCGTAATGTTTTTTCGTGAATTCTTCAAAATGATCTTCAAGTATTTTCTTAGCGGTAAATTTTGTGATATCGCCATCTTGTTTTCTTCTTAATTGAATTAGTAAGCATTCTCGCAAATCTCTGGCACCAACACCCGCCGGATCTAAATTTTGAATCATTTTTAGAACCTTTTCAACTTGTTCTTCATCTGTTATCACATTCATAGAAAAAGCCAAGTCATCAACCAAAGCTTCCATATCTCTGTTTAAATAACCAGACTCATCAAGATTACCTATTATAATGTCTGCAATTAAAAATTCTTTTTCGGTGAGTTCTGCCATGTGCAGTTGTTCGGTCAATCTATCTTGAAACGAACGCTCACCAGAAAGTGGAATTTCACGATCTTCATCATCGGCCGAATAATTGTTGGCTTTGGTTCGATAATCAGGTTCATCATCTAAATAGTCTGATAAATCAAAATCATCATCGGTTTCATCCTTTTCACTTTCTTCTTCTTCTTCGAAATCATCTTCTCTTTCGTCGTCTTCATCTTCATCTGCACCTTCTTCAAGTGCAGGGTTTTCTTCGATTTCTTGTTTTATTCTCTGATCAAGCTCCATGGTAGGAACCTGCAAAAGTTTCATTAACTGAATCTGTTGCGGAGACAAGCGCTGATCTAATTTCTGTGTTAAATGCTGTTTTAGTGCCATAAGTATTGCGAAATAACGAAATATAAATTTATAACAATTTACCGATACTGTTATAAAAACGTAAAAAAGACTTTTTGAACCTGAATTAGAGGCTCAATTCCAAATTAAAGTTAAAATTAGAACTAAATATCAGATACAATGTTTAACTGATTAAAATACACAAAGTTTAATGTTTAAAAAAAATCAAATCATGAAAAAATTATTATTAGCAGTTACAGTATTGTTAGGAACTTATGTTTCTGCACAAAATATGGTAGAGAATCCTACTTTTAATCCGGAAAATAAAAAACCACACAGTTTTGGTAATATTACTGATGCTCAAGGTTGGTCAAATGCAAATGGAGGATCTGTAGATTTATTCGATACTAGAATTAGTAAATACAGAGTTGGTATTCCAGAAAACTATATGGGAATGCAAGAAAGTTCAAATTCTAACTATGCGGGTATTATTGCATACTATGAAGATGAGAGAACAAATTTGTATCAATCAGTTATGAATTTAGATTTAACTGCTGAAGATGGTTACCAAAGATACTCTGAGTATTTGCAAGGTAAATTAACATCTCCATTAGTTGCTGGTAAAACATACCAATTTTCATTTAAAGTTAGTTTAGCTGAAAAAAGTGGTAGAGCAGTAAGCGGATTGGGTGCTTATTTTTCGCCAACTATGATGAATCAAGAATCAAATGAATTTATGAATGTTATGCCTCAAATAGTTTCTTACACTACAGTGACAAACACAAGTGGTTGGACAGAAATTACAGGAAGATTTGTAGCAGCAGGTGGTGAACAATACTTCGCAATTGGTGCATTTGAACCCACAATCCGAGCTCAAAAAATTATACCTGAAAATGTTAACGATAACAGAAAAGCATATTACTATATAGCTGAGACGAGCATGGTTCCTTATACTGGAAGACCTGTTGCTAATTTTGAGGATATGCTAATTGGTAAAAGAATTATATTCTTAACATTGAATTTTGAAACAGGAAAATCTGATATCAAAGCTGATTCTTATGATGAGTTAAATGAGTGTGCAAGATTCTTGAACAATCACCCAGAAATTAGAGTTCAAATTAACGGACATACAGACAAACAAGGTGATGACGAAATAAATATTCCGTTATCAAAAGACAGAGCTAGAGTTGTTAAAGAATATTTATCATCTAAAGGTGTTGCCGCATCACGAATGGAAACAGACGGATACGGGAGTACACAACCAATTGTAACTACAGGTCCTGATGACCAGTTGGCAAACAGAAGAATGGAATTATATATTATACAATAATCTAAGCGCAAGCTTATAACTGGAAAGCCCTTGAATTTGATTCAAGGGCTTTTTTTTGTGAATGAAAAATAAGTTGGTTTTATATCAAATTTATTTGTTTTCTTAAATCCTCAATATCCTTATTATTACGTACGATAAATTTATTTTTAGCCTCAAATGTATCAAAAAGTAATTGTTGGTTTTTACTTAATGCTTCGGTATGAAATTTACATTCAATAAGTGTTTTATTTTGTGATATAAAATCAAGTTCTGTCGCATTTTCATAAATATAATTCAATCTAAAATGTTTTAGTCTAAGAAAAGTGTAGTTTTCAAATAATGCACCCCAATCTCTTTCACCAGTATAATATGTTTTGATTCCGGTATCGCAGCAGTATATTTTTTTGGGTGAAACTAGTTGTACGTTTAATTTCCCGTATCTAGCCACAGGACTGACAATAAATGTATCGCAAAACATATCGAAATAGCGTTTGGAAGTCTCGGTAGATATTCCTAATACCTTTGCGACTTTATTAATACTCATAGTTTTTCCACTCCGTTCCATAAGTAATAAAAAGTAATCTTTTAATTGTTGAAGGTGCTTTATTCCATTGACTGCTGCAATGTCTTTGTAAATAATATCATCCAT
Organism: Flavobacteriales bacterium; assembly: GCA_038234235.1. Lineage (GTDB taxonomy): Bacteria > Bacteroidota > Bacteroidia > Flavobacteriales_D > Crocinitomicaceae > JBBSUQ01. The sequence continues at coordinate 3,883 of JBBSUQ010000044.1, read as the reverse complement.
TAATTCTTTAATATAGGCGCTGTCATCGGTAAGCACGTATTCTGGGATACCACCCGTTTTTAAGAAATCTTTAAAATAGCTTTCTTCGAGATTTTGATCTGCTGGCGCAATTGTAATTTTTTTGAACTGCAGATACATTTCAAAACTTAATGGTAAAACTTCAAGTGTTACACTGCGGCCAGTTAAATAACCTTTTTGTTTCTGAAGCAAGGAAGCACTAGAAGAAGATGCGAAAATTTTAGTATTTCCTTTATCGTATAAATTCTTCAATTGCATTTAGTATTGTTCTACGAAAGTAATTTCATCTAAAAATAAAAACACCTTTTCGTTGTGCTTAATCTTATGAATCGTTTTATATTCTTCTATTACATCGATAATTGTTTTTCCTGATAGAAGAAAATCATCCATACTGATGTATAGAATATTTTTTGGAGCTATTTCTTTTTCATTAATAAGATACCGGATACAAAGTTTCATCAGGCTCGTTTTGCCGATTCTCCTCAAACCAGTTAAGAATACAACTTGTTTATTTTCAATATTCGATTTTAGAAACTCAAAATTCTCATCTCTTTTAAGAATTTCATCTAACGCATTAAAATCGTTATCCCACCAAGGATTGTATCTATAAAGTAATTGTTTCATAACAGTTGTTTGTTACAAATATATCAAAACCATTTGGTACTACCAAACGGTTTTGCTGAATAGTGTTTGATATCACCAAATGTATTTATTAAAAATTGAATTATATTTTTAAAGTGGGCATCTTAAATTAACGGTTTATAAAAAAAATTATTAAGCTCTTATCCAGTTTGTTGGGAAATTTGTTACATCGGAAGAAGAACAAATCATAGGTTTATGTTTTTCACATTTCGCTTTAATAAGAATATCTCTATTTAAGTTATTTAACGTTTTACTTAAATAAAATTTACACTATTTAAGTTTTTTGGCATTTTACTTAAATAAGGTTATCTTTGTTAAAGCAATATTATACTTTATGGAACAGTTCGAGGCTGGTTACATCATTAATCAAGGGCATTATAAGAGTTTTCAACCATCACACATTAACCGTGATTGGCAGATAACTAATATGGATGTCATCAATTTACTTGGCAAAGCAGAAAGACAACTAGGGAAATTAGATATGTATTCTGAATATGTAAATATTGACTTATTCTTACGCATGCACATTGCGAAGGAGGCTACTCAATCTTCGAAAATTGAAGGTACTCAGACAAACATGGAAGAAGCATTTTTAACAAAAGCGGATATTGCTACAGAAAAAAGAGATGACTGGGAAGAAGTGCAGAATTATATAAGCGCTATGAATGAGGCTGTTAAACTCTTACATACCTTACCCTTTTCTTCAAGACTCATAAAACAAACACATAAAACATTGCTTCAAGGAGTGAGAGGATCCAATAAATTACCTGGAGAATACCGAAGTTCTCAAAATTGGATTGGAGGTAGCTCTATAAACGACGCCATCTTTATTCCTCCCACCCATAATACACTGGCAGAATTAATGTCGGATTTAGAGCATTTTGCCAATAATGAGTTAAATTCTCTTCCCGACATATTAAAGATTGGTATAATTCATTATCAATTTGAAACTATACACCCTTTTTTAGATGGAAATGGCAGGGTTGGTCGATTATTAATTACCTTATATCTTGTCAATAAGGGTGTTTTGAAACAGCCAATTTTGTATTTATCAGATTTCTTTGAGAAAAACAGGATGCTGTATTATGACAATTTAACGAGAGCAAGAACACACAATGATTTAGATCAATGGCTCAAATTTTTTTTAGTAGGTGTTATAGAAACCGCTAAAAAAGGAGTTACCACATTCGATGGAATTATGCAATTACAAAAATCCTTAGAAACAAAACTCAAAACATTAGGAAACAGAAGTGTTGACGCACAAAAAGTTATTGAATATTTATATAATCAACCAGTAATTGAAGTGAGCAAGGTGGAAGAAATTATTCAAAAATCAAATGTAACGGCCTACAAATTATTAGGAAGTTTAGAAGCCCTTGAAATCCTAAAAGAAATTTCTGGAGCTCAAAGAAATAAACTTTATGCTTTTAAAGAATATTTAGAATTATTTAGCACTGAATAAAAACTTGAAACAATTGCACTACAAAGGAATATTCCCATGTTTCTTATTGGGCAAAGTTTCGGCCTTGTTCTCTAGCATTTTAAAACCTGCAATAACTTTTGATCTTGTTTCTTCTGGTAAAATTACCTCATCTACAATTCCTCTTTCGGCTGCACGGTAAGGATTGGCGAATATTTCTGCATATTCGGCTTCTTTTTCCAACCATTTTTCTTGTGGATTACTTGCTTCGGCAATTTCTCTTTTAAATATAATTTCTGCCGCACCTTTCGCTCCCATAACGGCAATTTCGGCAGTTGGCCAAGCGTAGTTTAAATCGGCGCCAATGTTTTTAGAATTCATTACATCAAATGCGCCACCATAAGCTTTTCTGGTAATCACAGTAATTCTTGGAACTGTCGCTTCTGAAAATGCATACAATAATTTTGCTCCGTGCGTGATAATTCCACGCCACTCTTGATCTGTTCCTGGTAAAAATCCGGGTACATCTTCTAAAACCAATAACGGAATATTAAATGAATCGCAGAATCTTACAAATCTTGCACCTTTTCTTGAACTATCAATATCTAAAACCCCGGCCATAGATGCAGGTTGATTTGCAATTATTCCAATACTCCGGCCATCCAATCTTGCAAAACCAACAACAATATTTTTAGCGAAATCTTCTTGTACTTCTACAAAACTATTTTCATCAATGATGCAATTAACTACTTTTCTAATATCGTAAGGAAGTGTATTATTTTCTGGTAAAATATTTTTTATTTCTTGAATTTTAGAGGGATTGAAATCAACCTTTTCTAATTTCGGAGGTAATTCGCTCATGTTTTGAGGCATGTAACCAATCAACTTTCTTATTTTCTTAAGACATTCGACATCATTTGTCGCTGTAAAATGATTGACACCTGAACGTTCAGCATGAGATTTTGCTCCACCTAAATCTTCCGAACTTACTTCTTCATGCGTAACTGTTTTTACAACATTTGGTCCCGTAACAAACATATAAGATGTTTCTTCTACCATGAAAATAAAATCCGTCAAAGCGGGAGAGTAAACTGCACCGCCAGCACAAGGTCCCATAATGGCACTAATTTGAGGAATAACTCCCGAAGCTCTTGTATTTCTAAAGAAAATATCGGCATAACCAGCAAGAGAAACTACACCTTCTTGAATTCGGGCTCCACCAGAATCATTCAATCCAATTAGCGGCGCACCATTTTTCATAGCCATGTCCATAATTCTACAAATTTTAGCAGCGTGAGTTTCAGAAAGTGAACCACCTAAAACAGTAAAATCTTGAGAAAAAACATAAATCAATCTTCCGTGAATGGTACCATAACCAGTTACAACTCCGTCCCCTAAAAATTTTTGCTTATCTAAACCAAAAGAAGTAGATCTGTGTTCAACGAACGCTCCTATTTCCTGAAAAGAATTTTCATCTAACAAAAGATAAACTCTTTCACGGGCATTAAGTTTTCCTTGTTTGTGTTGTTTTTCAATTCGTTCTTTTCCTCCTCCTAGCTTGGATTCTTCACGTTTTTCAAGTAACTTTTCTTCTGGAGTCATAAATTTTAATAATAATTTCGCCCAAAGATAGTAATTGAGGGGGAATAGTAAATTCTACTTTCTCCAAACTTTAAAACTAAAAATCAAATTGCTCCCTTCGCTTTCAATTCCAAATATTTATTAATGGTATTAATCGACAAATCTTCTGGTTTGGTTAATATGTTTTGAATGCCGTTTCGCTTGAGTTCTTGGGCAATTTTT
>JBBSUQ010000043.1:0-20374 GCA_038234235.1 Flavobacteriales bacterium | reverse complement strand
GCCCAGAAAATTTGAAACTTAATTTAATCCAAATCAGCACCGTGCCCAAAAGTTTTAATAGTCAATTTATGCAGTTCGGCACCGTGCCCAGAATTTGAAACGCAGGAATTTTGTGATGACACCGTGCCCAAAAATATCTACTTCAATTTTCGTGATTCGGCACCGTGCCCAGAATTTGAAACGTAGGAATTTTGTGATGGCACAGTACCCAAAATTCTCTAACTCAATTTTCGTGATTCGTTCACCGTGCCCAAAAAAATTAAACTCAATTAATCCAAATCGGCACCGTGCCCAAAAATTTTGAAATAGGAATGTTCTCTCTAAAAATCAAATCTCGGTCATTTAAAATAAACTTCAATTCAAGACCCATCAAATTACCCGAAAAAAAAAGGACCTCACAAATTGCAAGGTCCTAATCAATAAATAATTCTTAAATCTCTAATACAATTTTTTAAACTCCGTTGGTTTCGCCTCATGCATTATCGCATAAACCTTTTCTACTATATCTTCAATGTTCGGTTTAGCAAAATAATCTCCATCAGTTCCATAAGGCGGACGGTGATCTTTTGAACTTAAAGTCTGAGGTGCTGAATCTAAAAAATGGTAAGCATCCTGCTCATTTAAAATTTTATCTAATATAAATCCGGTTGCACCGCTGCTCACATCTTCATCAACAATCAACAAACGATTTGTTCTTTCTAAAGACTCCGCAATGATATGTTCTGTATCAAATGGCAATAATGTTTGTACGTCTATTAACTCAACTTCAATTCCTAATTCTGCTAAAGTTTTACAAGCTATTTCGCAAAGATTAAATGTTGAACCATAAGAAACTAAGGTTAAATCTTTTCCTTTTCTAACGATTTCAGGAATTCCCAATGGAATTTTAAATTCACCAATATTTGTCGGCACGGGTTCTTTTGTTCGGTAACCGTTTAATGGTTCAACCACTATTGCAGGCTCATCTGCCGCTAAAAGCGTATTATAAAAACCTGCAGCTTTTGTCATGTTTCTCGGTACGCAAACATGAACTCCACGCACAGCATTCACAATCATTCCCATTGGACTACCAGAGTGCCAAACACCTTCTAATCTGTGACCTCGTGTTGAAATAATGAGTGGTGCTTTTTGTCCACCATGCGTTCTGTATTGCACGGTAGCCAAATCATCTGAAATTATTTGAATGGCATAAAGTAAATAATCTAAATACTGAATTTCAGCTATTGGTCTCAAACCTCTCATTGCCATTCCAATTCCTTGGCCGATGATGGTACATTCACGAATTCCAGTATCTGCAACGCGTTCTGTGCCAAAAATATCTTGTAATCCTTCTAATGTTTGATTTACGCCTCCAATTTTACCAGCATCTTCTCCGAAAATTAATGCTTCAGGGTATTTTTCAAAAATCTTTTTATAGTTGTCTCTTAAAATTATTCTGCCATCTTCCATTTCTGGTTTTTCAGGATAATTTGGATCTACTATTTCTATATTGTCAATTCTTTTTGCCGAGTGAGAATACAAATAAGTACTGTAACGTGTATTGTTTTCAGCAATACTATTTTTAATCCAACTTGATAACTGATTTTTAGCGGGATTGTTTTCATTTCGTATAATGCGCAAAACTTTTCTACAAATAGCCAATATGTCTTTTCGAAACGGATCCATTGCTTTTTCCAAACTTTCTATTTCCTTTTCTATGAAAACACGATTTTCGCTTTTCTGAGCAACGGCTTTTAAAATATCTATACTTTCTTGTAATTCTCCTTTTATTCCATCAGAAAATGTTTTCCAAGCAGCAGATTTTTCTGTTCTCACAAATTTCTTTGCCTCTTCTCTTATGGTATTTAATTCTTCTTCATTAGCAATTTTAGCACCTTTGGCATCGAAATCTAAAATCCAAGTTTTAAATTTTTCTATACAATCAAAGTCAGTTTCCCATTTCAATCTTTCTTCTGATTTATATCTTTCATGAGAACCAGAAGTTGAATGTCCTTGTGGCTGATTTACTTCTTTAACATGCACTAGTACAGGAACGTGTTCTTCTCTTGCAATTTTTACGGCTTTCTCGTAAGTTTCGCAAAGGTGTGCATAATCCCAACCTTTTGTCACAAATATTTCGTATCCTTTTTTATCTTTTGTTCTTTGCATTCCAGCAAGTGCTTCAGAAATACTTCCTTTTGTAGTTTGAAATTCGCGGGGTACAGAAATTCCGTAACCATCATCCCAAACCGACATAACCATTGGCACTTGCAAAACACCAGCGGCATTTATGGTTTCCCAGAACGGACCTTCACTTGTGGATGCATCACCAATTGTTCCAAATGCAACTTCATTTCCGCCATTTGTAAACTTTTTAAAAGCATCTAAATTTGCCAATTCAGGATTGTTTCTGTAAATTTTTGATGCTTGCGCTAATCCTAAAAGTCTGGGCATTTGTCCGGCAGTTGGAGAAATATCTGCAGAACTATTTTTTTGCTCCATCAAATTTTTCCATTCACCATTTTCATCAAGATTACGTGTAGAATAATGTCCACCCATTTGTCTCCCAGCCGATTGTGGCTCTTCATTTACATCGGTATTGGCGTATAATCCAGCGAAATATTGTTTTATTGTAAGTTGGTCAATTGCCATCATGAGCGTTTGATCTCGGTAATAGCCCGAACGAAAATCGCCATTTTGAAATTGCTTGGCTAGCGCTATTTGTGCCAGTTCTTTGCCATCTCCAAAAATACCAAACTTCGCTTTGCCAGAAAGAACTTCCCTTCTTCCTAAAAGTGAGGCCTCTCTTGAAATACAAGCCAATTTATAGTCTTCGAGTACCTGATTTTTGAAAGTATCAAAATCCAGTTTCTGTGTTTGTTCGGTCATTTCTTCTGTATGCATGGTAAATATTTGAAGTTGGGCAAAAATAATGATTTTTTTCAGTAAAATCAATGACTTAGGAAAGTATAAAATGTAGAAAATTTTGGAGTATATATTTTTAGTGTTAGAAGTTCAGTAAAATTTTTACTTTACGTATTTTCAAAAATCTCTATTTTTTATCTTAACTTTACCTTACAAAGCCAATTCAAGGTCACAATGAAAGAATTTTATAAAAAATACTCAGCTTATTTTCTTGACATTTGGCAATATTTATTAATTATCGTAGTATTTATTATTGCGGCCCTATTTATTTTATAGAATTTTATGAAAAACTTATATTCTCTTGTTTTTGGATTAATTTTTAGCATCTGTTCAATTTCGACTAATCTTATTGCTCAAAATAATTTAGACTTTGTTTCTTCTTTGAACATCAATCAAATGCACAACACAGAGCTCAATGATATTTGGGGCTATGCGGATGGAGTAGGTAATGAATATGCACTTGTTGGCACTCGAGATGGTACTTCAATAGTAAATGTCACAGTTCCTCAATCACCAACAGAGGTGTTTTTTGGGCCAGGAATGAATAGTGTTTGGAGAGATATTAAAACTTGGAACAACTACGCTTATGTTACCACTGAAGCCCAACAAGGATTGTATATTATAGACTTAACAAATCTTCCGAATAATAATTTGGCAACCACTCTTTATACTGGACCAATTGGAAATTCTTGGTTTTCTGCTCATAATTTATACATTGATGACAATGGATTTGCTTATATTTTTGGAGCCAATAGAGATAATGGAGGCGTAATAATTCTAGATTTAAATACCGATCCTATGAATCCTACAGAAGTTGGAACGTTTGACAATTGGTATGTTCACGACGGTTATGTTTTGGGGAATAAATTGTTTTCAGCACATATTGGTGAAGGTTTTTTCTCAGTTGTAGACATCACTGATAAATCAAGTCCGGTTTTATTAGGAACTAAAAATACTCCTAACGATTTCTCTCATAATATTTGGGCTAGGGCAGATGCTCAGGTTGTTTTTACAACAGACGAGGTAAGTGGAGCTTTTATAGCTTCTTATGATGTGAGTGATCCTTCCAATATTTTTGAATTAGATCGAGTTCAATCTTCACCTGGAGCTGGTGTTATACCTCACAATACGCATGTTTTAGGAAACTTTCTCATTACAAGTTATTACTCAGATGGCGTTACTTTGCACGATGCAACTTATCCATACAACTTAATTGAAATTGGCAGTTATGATACTTATCCATTCCAAACTACTTCCTATGATGGTTCGTGGGGTGCATATCCTTTTTTACCTAGTGGATTGGTTTTGGCTTCTGATATTACTGAAGGACTTTTTGTTCTCAACCCAACCTATCAGCAAGCGGCGTATCTGGAAGGTACAATTACCGATGCTGTTACTGTTATTCCACTTCAAAATGTGACTGTTACTTTGAGTGGTCAAACTTTAACCGAACAAAGCAATTCTTCGGGATTTTATGCAAGTGGTTTGGCAACAGCTCAAGCAGCTAATGTTACCTATTCAAAAGGGGGTTATTATCCACAAACGGTTAATGTAAATTTAATTAATGGCGTGGTGACAACACAAAATATAGTTTTAGTACCAATTCCTCCATTTAATTTGAATCTTCATGTACAAGATATGTTGGGCAGTCCAATAAACAACGCACAAATAAAATTAGTTCACCCTTTAATTACGCATACGGGGAGTACAAATGCTTTGGGAGATGAAACTTTTAGTTTATATTATCAAGATAATTATTATGTGGAAATTGGTAAATGGGGCTTTTTCACTTCATGTCAAAACATGAATATTGATCAAACTACAAACACAATCACAATTACTTTGCAAGATGGAATTTTTGATGATTTTGAATTTGATTTCGGCTGGACAACCACTACAACAGCTTCTTCTGGAGCTTGGGAAAGAGCAATTCCATTCAACGGAAACACTGCTTCTCCTTTAGAAGATGTTATGTTTGATTGTGGAAATTATGCGTTCGTTACTGGCAATAGTCCCACATTAAATGCCGATTTAGATGATGTTGATGGTGGTTTTACACAAATAACTTCACCTATTTTTGATCTTACGACTTACACAACGCCTTATGTCAATTTTTCTTATTGGCTTTACAATAATTATGGTCCACTTCCTCCAGCTGATGATACTTTAATTTTCACTTTAAACAATGGAATTACGACTGCAGAAATATTAAAAGTAGGTAGTTTGGGAGATACAGCCTTTTGGCAACAAGCTTCCATTGAGGTTTCTGCTTTTATTACTCCAACTGCAAATATGACACTAACGGTGTATATTTCTGATTTTGATCCGGCAGTGAACATTACAGAAGCTGGATTTGATTACTTTTTTATTGGTGAAAATCTTTCTCTCGGGATAAACAAAGAAATATCAGTGGCAAAGTCTATTTATCCGAATCCAACCAATTCTACTTTAAATATTTCTGGTTTTGGAAAAGACGTAGCGTATCAAATATACAACACAGAAGGCAAATTAATGTTATTGGGTAAAGTTGAAAATCAGGAGTCGATAAATGTAGAAATTTTGCAAAAAGGATTTTATTTAATTAAAATTGAAGGTGAAGTTTTTAGATTTTTAAAAGATTAATTTTAATTTGAGAATTCGAGTAAATTGTCAAGATCTCAAAACTCTAAAATGAAAATGAATCAATTAATTGTTATTAATACATTACTGTCCGATTAAAAATAATATACCTATAGAAAATTGGTTTTTAATTCGACAACGCTCATCACAAGTAAAGTTCTTCGAAAGTCTTGATTTTTTGGTTCTTCTTGCATCAAGGCAAAAGAACATATAAAGTTTATCGGACGCTAGTGTTATTTACATATATTTGCACACAAATAATTTCATTTGAACGAAACGTTAGACATATCTTTAGTTATACCATTATTCAACGAAGATGAATCGCTGAATGAGCTTTTTACTTGGATCAAAAAAGTAATGGATACAAATGCTTATAGCTATGAAGTTATTTTTATAGATGATGGCAGTAAAGACAAATCTTGGCAAGTTATTGAAGACCTCCGAAGTTTAAATCCAGAAGTTAAAGGAATTAAATTTCAACGAAATTACGGAAAATCTGCCGCGTTACAAGAAGGTTTTTCGTTGGCAACCGGAAAAGTTGTTATTACTATGGATGCTGATTTACAAGATTCACCTGACGAAATTCCAGAATTGTACAACATGGTAACCCAAGGCGATTTTGATGTCGTTTCAGGTTGGAAGAAAAAGCGCTATGATCCAATAACCAAAACAATACCAACCAAACTTTACAATTGGGCAGCAAGAAGATTAAGCGGCATTCACCTTCATGATTTTAACTGCGGTTTAAAAGCATATAAAAATGCAGTGGTAAAAAGTATAGAACTTTACGGAGACATGCACCGCTACATTCCAGTTTTAGCAAAATATGCTGGTTTCAATAAAATTGGAGAGAAAATAGTTATTCATCAAGCCAGAAAATACGGAACAACAAAATTTGGATTAAATAGATTTATTAATGGTCCTTTAGATTTAATGTCTGTAACCTTTATGGGCAAATTCGGCAAAAAACCAATGCACTTTTTCGGGGTAATTGGAATGTTGATGTTTATCTTAGGATTTGGATTGGTGTTTTATTTACTTATCGATAAATTATTCATTGATAAATTCGCAAGGTTAATAGCACAACGCACCGAATTCTACATTGCATTAACCGCAATGCTCATGGGAGTTCAGTTTTTCTTAGCAGGATTTATAGCCGAACTTATAGGCCGAAATTCATCTACAAGAAATCATTACCTAATAGAAAAAATCTTAAAATAAATTATGCTAAAAATAGATTCCGACTTCACAGTTTTTCTCGATCGTGACGGCGTAATCAATGAACGCATACCTGACGATTATGTTAAAAAAATTACCGATTTTCACTTCTGCGAAAATGCACTGCAAGCTATTGTAAAGTTAAGCAAACGGGTTAAATATATTTTTGTAGTTACCAACCAACAAGGCATAGGTAAAGGTGTAATGACAGAACGTAACCTTTTGGACGTTCATAATTATATGTTACAAAAAGTAGAAGAAAATGGCGGTAAGATTACAGATTGTTTTCATGCACCTAATTTAGCAGCTGAAAACAGTAATATGCGCAAACCAAACACAGGCATGGCAAGTTTAGCAATGAAAAATTACAAAGAAATTAATTTAAAAAAAGCGATAATTATTGGTGACTCCGACAGTGATATACTTTTTGGCAAGAATCTTGGAATTGGCACTGTGCGCATTTTAGGTTTAGACAAACCAACAATTGACGCAGACTTTACTTTTAATAGTTTAAATGAATTTGTAGAAAATTTAGAAAAATGAAATTATTCACTCTTATATTTTTAGTCTTATCAAGCTTTTCGCTTTTGGCTCAAGGTGTTAATAAAACTGATGCCAATGGAAAAAAACAAGGGGTTTGGCAGAAACTGTATCCAAATTCAAGAATTTTTCAATATAAAGGTCAATTTAAAGACGGCAAACCCGTTGGAAAATTCACTTATTATTATGAAGGAGGAGGAGTAAAAGCAGTAATACAACACGCTGAAAACAGTCCAAGATCTGTTGCATTTTACTATCATGACAATGGTAAATTGATGTCTGCCGGAATTTATATGAATGAGAAAAAGGACAGTGTTTGGAACAATTATGCTCCATCAGGGCGCATGAGTTTTAAAGAAACATATTCCAACGATGTACTCAACGGCTTGAAAACAGTTTATTTTCTTCCAGAAGATATAAATAATACACAGCGCATAATTTGCTATACCATGACTTATAAAAATGGTAAAGCTGACGGTGCATTTAAAGAATTGTATGATTTTGGAACGGTAAAAAAGGAAGGAGCATACAAAGAAGATAAAAAAATTGGTGTTTGGAAAACTTACCATCCCAATGGAAAACAAATGTTCGTAGAGCGCTACAAAGATGGTTTGCAACATGGCTGGAGCTTCGGTTATGATGGCGCAGGCAAAGAAATTGGACGGAAGTATTTTTACTATGGCAAAGAATTGACTGGTAAAGATTTAGAAATGAAACTACAACAATTAAAAGATTTAGGAATCAGTCCTAATGGTTAAATAAAAAAGTTGTAATTTTATCTTCAATATGAAAATTCTCAAAATAACTATATTACTGTCAATTTTGTTATTGGTTTCTTGTAAAAAGAAGACCACTCCGATAGATTTTCATTATGAATATTTTCCTATGGAGCAAGGTACATTCGTTATTTACGATGTTCAAGACATAATCCATGATGATGCGGTGAACGTGCACGACACAAGCAATTATCAACTCAAAACAGTTATTGGACAAGATTATATTGACAATCAAGGCAGAACAGCCAAAGAATTTCTCCGTTACACTCGCCCAAATTCATCTGCTCCTTGGCAATTTTCAGATTTATGGACAGCTTACCGAGATGCAGACAGACTCGAAATCATTGAAGAAAATGAGCGTATTATTCGGTTGGTTTTTGCAGTTAGTAATAATAAAATGTGGAATCCGAATGCTTACAATTCAATGAACGACGAAGAATTTTATTACGACGATCTTAACATAACGAAAATTATAAATGGTCAAAGTTTTGAAAAAACTGTAGTTGTGGAAGAAAAAGACGAAACCGACAACAAAATTCATTTCCAACGCCGCTTTGAAGTTTATGCCGAAGGAGTTGGTTTGGTGCGCAGGCATTATAAAGATTTCACCAACGTTTTTGCAGATACCTTGCAACCATTAAAAGGATTTGAACAATACTACACAGTTGTATCTTACGGAGTAGAGTAGGAATTTTTTTCTCAATATATTCTTTTATATCAACTATCTAAATCTCGAAATAAAGATATTTATAAAATTTCAATCACAATTTACACTTGATTTTTCAACTCTAATTGAGGTGAATTTTAATCTAAAAATTTAAAGTAATCACATAGGTTCTTAACAAGTTTATTATTTTATTTAGCAAACTATTTGGCAGTCATAAATTGAAATTCTATATTTGCGGGCTTAAAATATATATTAACACAGTTGCAAAAATGCGTAACAAAGGATTTTTCTGGTTTTTAACCATATTAGTGACAGCGGTTTGTCTCTACCAACTTTCTTATACTTGGGTGACGACTTCCGAGGAAAGTAAGGCTTCAAAGCAAGCCGATAAAATGGTTGCAGACTTGCGAGAAAGTGCAAAAGCGACCGATAATAAAGCCGAACTTCCAAATGGTTCTGAAGTTGATTTCGGAAACGATAATTCTGCAGGAGACATAGCAAAGGCTGCATTTTTAAATGAAATTCTAAAATCGAAGGCTGATAAAGATGTTTATTTCGGAAACTCATTTAAAGATGTAAAGGCTAAAAGTTTGGCTTTTGGATTGGATTTAGTTGGTGGAATGAGTGTTACCATGGAAATTTCAATTCCAGAATTGGTAATGAATTATGCAAACAGACCGAAAAGTTTGGAATTTAAAAAACCTTACGAGAAAGCGAAAAAACAATTCGTAAATGGAGGTGATTTCGTAGATTTATTAGAAAAAGCACACAAAGAATTTAATGGATCCAAAAAATTCGTTCAATTATTTGATATTACTTCTATTGATGCATTGAATAAAAATTCAACAGATAAAGATGTAAAAGAGTTTTTAAATGAAATAATTGCAAGTTCAATGGACGGTGTAGAAACCATTATGAACAGACGTATCAATCAATTTGGAGTAGCACAGCCTAACATACAGAAAGACCAAAAAAACAACAGATTGTATATTGAGTTGCCAGGCGTTCAGGATGAAGCGACGGTAGCTGAAAAAATATCTTCAACTGCCAATCTTCAATTTTATGAAGTTATGACTGCTAAAGAATTTGGTGGTGCAATGACAGATGCGATTACGCGCTCTCAATCTCCAGTTAAAACAATGGAAGAATTAGAGGAAGAGGAAATGGCACTCGAAGATTCTACAATGATGGCTAAAGATTCTGTTCTTGATGATGGCACTGTTGTAAATTTAAATACAACAGATTCTAACAGCGAAGTTGACCTGAATGAAATGTTTGAAAATCCTAAAACCAAAGATGGCTCTTCTACAGTTGGATTGGATAAACTTATAATCATTGATACATTCGGAAATATTTACGTAAAATCTAAAGATAAATTTGCAGTAACTAAAATCTTTAAAAGAAAAGATATAAGTGACCTTTTCTACAATGGCAACGCAGAATTCATGTGGAGTGCTTCTTCATCAGGTGGTAAAAATGGAAAAGATCCTTTGTATGAATTATTCATCGTTAAAATTCCTGAAAGCGGCAAAGCATTCGTAGGTGGATCGGATATTAGTTATGCAACTGCAGGCCGTGATCCTCAGACAAGTGAAAGTACTGTAGATCTTGACATGACGGAAGATGGTCAAGAACGTTGGGCTCAAATGACAGGCGATAACATTCAAGAACGTGTCGCGATAACTTTAGATGGTGTAGTATATAGCGCACCTGTTGTTCAAACAACAATTACTGGACGTACTCAAATCTCTGGTAGTTTTACAATTGATGAAGCAAAAGATTTGGCGAGTTTACTTAATGGTGGATCTTTACCTGCTCCTATTATTATTAAAGATCAAGCAAGAGTAGGTCCGACAATTGGAGCTGAAAACTCTCAGGCAGGTTTATTGTCTTTTGGGTTGGCATTGTTACTTGTGTTTATTTACATGGCAATTTATTACGGTAAAGCCGGTATTGTTGCAGACATTGCATTGTTTGCCAATATCATCTTTATATTTGGTTCACTTGCATCTTTTGGAGCAGTTTTAACTTTAGCCGGTATTGCTGGTATCGTTTTAACAATTGGTATGGCGGTAGATGCCAACGTACTTATTTATGAAAGAATTCGGGAAGAACTTGCCAAAGGAATGGATAAGAAATCGGCAATTGATACGGGTTTCAAAAAAGCTTTGTCTTCAATTATTGATGCCAACGTTACAACCTTATTGACGGCAATTGTATTGAAAATTTTTGGTAGTGGACCAATTGAATCTTTTGCAACAACTTTAATCATTGGTATATTCACTTCTTTGTTCACCGCTTTAGTTGTAACGAGATTAATTATGAACTGGTGGGCTAATAAGGATGGTAATTTCACATTTGGTAACTCCAAAACAATCAATGCTTTCAAAAATATCAATATTGATTTTGTGAAAAAGCGTAAAATGTTCTACTTAATTTCAGGAATTATTATTTTGGCTGGTATTATTTCTTTGTTCACAAGAGGACTTAATTTAAGTGTAGAGTTTAGTGGCGGTCGTACTTATGGTGTTCAGTTTGAGAAAAACGTGAGCAATGATATGGAATACTTAAAGAAAAATGTTGCACAAACACTTTCTTATGCAGATGGTAAAATGTCTTCTGTTGAAGCCAAAACCAAATCAAGTAATTACTATGTTGAAATCACTACAAACTATTTAAGAACAAGTGACACTTCAAACACTTTGGTTAAAGAAAAACTGGCTGAAGCATTAACCAAAACAAAAAATCGTTTAGGTGAGTTCCAAATAATGGAAACAAGAAATGTTTCACCTTCAATTTCAAATGACTTAATTAAATCTTCGTCAATTGCTATTATTTTGTCTTTGTTAATCATTTTCACATACATACTTATTCGATTCGGTAAATGGCAGTATTCATTAGGAGCGCTTATAGCGATGGCTCATGATGTTATTTTAGTATTGGCAGCATTCTCACTATTTTATGGTATAATGCCGTTTACAATGGATGTAGATCAAGCTTTTGTGGCTGCCTTACTTACTGTAATTGGATATTCCATAAATGACACGGTAATTGTGTTTGATAGGATTAGGGAAGACCTTCGTTTTGGTAACAACACAGATCAGGTAAGTGAGATAAACGGAGCTTTGAATTCTACCTTGTCTCGTACTATTAATACATCCATGACAACCTTCGTAGTATTGTTAGCCATCTTCATTTTCGGTGGAGCTTCTATCAAAGGATTTATATTCGCATTGATGGTTGGTGTTGTAGTAGGAACTTACTCATCATTGTGTATAGCAACTCCAATCTTAATTGACTTTACAAAGAAAATTAAAGCATAAAACTAAAATTATTATATTTATCAAAAAGCGTCTCGAAGATAATTGGAGACGCTTTTTTTTGGAGTTGAGTTTTTATTTTGTATTGGAGAGTGGAAGTGAAATTAAAAAATAGATGCTTTGAATTCTAAAAGATACTTTTTATCTCAACCACATTCCCATTCATCAAAAATGAATCTCCTTTAACTTTACCCATTAAATTTTGAGCAAATGGCACAACGCTGTTCATGCAGAAGATTTCCTCACTTTCGAAAATGGTTTTTCCATAACCTATTCCTATAAAAAAATAGCCTGAATTGGTTTGTATTAAGGAACCAGTATTTATTTTCTCGTTTTTATTTCCAGAAGGTTCTTTGATTTTGGTAGGCTGGAGCGCAGAAATTTGAGAAGATATATTGCCCCAATGACTCATTTGTCCTGAAAGTTTTTCTTGCTCCAAATGCAACATCGCTCTGCCCGTTTCATGCTTGTCGCCGCTTGTGCTTTTAGAATCGTCGTTTAAATCTTGTTGAAGATACGCCAGTTCATTTTCTAAATTTTGAACTTTAAGTTTAATTTCAGCTTTTAAATGTGCCAAAAATTTTGTTTTGTCCATTTATGATTTTAGTTCTATGGAAACCGGACAATGATCAGAACCATGTATTTCATTGTGAATTTCAGCATTTATTATCTCAGAACTCAAACTGGTTGATACAAGGAGATAATCAATCCGCCAACCAACATTTTTTTCTCGGGCACCCATTCTGTAGCTCCACCAACTGTATTTTGGTTCGTCTTGGCGCATGAAACGGAAAGTGTCAATGAAATTCCCATCAATAAAATTATTCATTCCATCAATTTCTTCTTGCATGTATCCTGCAGCTTTGTTGTAGTTCTGTTTAGGTCTTGCAAGGTCAATATCTTTGTGCGCAACATTAAAATCGCCGCAAACAATTACTGGTTTCGCATTTTCAAGTTTTTTTAAGTACTGCAAAAAATCTTTGTCCCAAGTTTGTCGATAACTCAATCGCAACATTTCACTGCCAGAATTTGGAACATAAACGCAGATCACAAAATAATTTTGAAATTCTGCACAAACTACTCTGCCTTCATTATCGTGTTCAGCAACGCCCATGTCATAAACTACCGAAATTGGCTCTGTTTTGGTGAGGATTGCCGTGCCCGAATAACCTTTGCGCTGCGCTTCATTTGCAAAAACTTGATATTGTGGTAGAAGCGCTAAAACTTCTTTAACTTGTTCAACTGTAGCTTTTGTTTCTTGGAGACAAAGAATATCAGGATTTAAAACTTCCATGTCTTTATAGAAATTTTTCTTGGTTATTGCGCGAATTCCGTTGACGTTAAATGATGCAATTTTCATACTGCGAATTTGCTGAAATATTATTTTATTTCCTAAATATCCGATAACAAAATAAGGAATTAAATATTTTATGGAAACAATTATCTTGTTCTCTAGTAAATCACTTATTTTCTAAAGTGTAAAAATTTAATATTCCTTTGTGATTTTTGTCTCCTTCGCTACAAATAATAAGTTCCTTGTTTCCGTTGAATATAATTCCTTCAGGTTGCGGAAGTCTATCTTTATCTAATTGTTGTATCCCAAGAATCTTTCCATCAAGATCCAAGCTTACTAAATATGCTTTTGACGTTATTAAGTAGATAATGTCTTCTGTAGGATGTTTGCAAATATCTGTTATCCAAAAATCTGATTCTTTTGATAAATCTAAATCTTTCGTTTTGTCTTTCACTTCATCCAAATCTATATTAATAATTGGAATTTTTTTAACTTTTTTAGTTTCTATCGAAAATTCAAAGATTGGTCTCGAATTTTTATGTTTATCGTGTTCAAACTGACCTTTTGGAGCCAAATATAAAATATTTCTTTTTTCATCGAAACACATGCTCTCATTATCATCCGCAGGTAAGTTTAAGTCGTATTGAATAATTGTAGGCTCTTCTTCTTCGTAGTTTTGAATGTGGTAAAGTCGGCTGTCGCTGCGCAGAACATAAATATCAGAGTTTACCAAAGCAATTCCTTCATAATCTCCTTTTTCGGCAAATTTTAAACTTCTTGTAATTTCACGTTTTTCGATATCATAGAAATAAACAATTCCATCTTCGTCATTTATAGCAATGCAAACATTTTTTGAAATCATGTCCAATCCACTGATTTCCTTAAGATCGTCGGGCAATTTTATTTGGTCATCTTTCTTTTCTTTGAATTCAGAATCGTTTTTAAATTTGCTCTCTTTAAGTGAACAAGAGACACAAATTAGTAGGGTAAGGACGATTATTTTTTTAAATGTGTGTTTACTAATCATATAAGTATAAACGTATAAAAGGTTAAAATTGTTCGATATTTGAACTAACAATTTTAACTACGAGATCTACCTTTTAATAAAGAACAATTATATTAATAAAATTTGGAGACTTTAATTGTATCAGACCAACGGGAATGTTTTAATTTTGCACGGTGAGTTTTGATACCCAAACAATACACGATTTAGAATTTCTTACGATTAAGCAGTGGCTTTCGGATTTTGCGGTGTCTAAAACTGCCAAGGCAAATTATTTGGAATTAAATCCTCAAAATGATTTCGACAAAATAAAATTAGAATTATCCAAAGCGTTTGAATTTTTGAATATAAGAAAAGAAGGTGAATCTTTTCCTACCCTTGATTTTGAAGAATTGCAAAGTGAAATTGTTTTGTTGCCAATTAGGAATTCAGTTTTATCTCAAGAAGGATTTTATAACATAATGACAGCCTCACTTTTGGTGAACTCAATTCTGGTATTCTTCGATAAAAGAAATAAAGATTACCCAATACTTTCTGAAATCCTCAAAGAAACAACTTACAATACAGAAATTGTGGATGCCATTGAAAAAGTATTTACAAGAAAAGGCGACATACGAGACGATGCTTCGAAGTTGTTATATGAAATCAGACAGAAATTGAAAGCTTTAAAACAAAAAATTGCTAGAAATTTCGATAAGGTTTTGAGGCAACTTTCACAAGATAATTTATTAGGAGAAACTCGGGAGACTTTTGTGAATGAAAGGCGTGTGCTCGCAGTAATGTCTACTCACAAAAGAAAAATTGAAGGTGCCGTTGTTGGGTCCAGTAAAACGGGTAGTTTAACTTACATAGAACCTTCAATAAATGTAGAATTAAACAATGAGTTTGAATTATTGCTCGACGACGAAAGGAAGGAAATTTTTAGAATATTGCAGCAACTTACAAAAGAAATTTCAGTTCATTTAGAACTCATAAAAAATTACCAAAAAGTTCTTGTAGAGTTTGATTTTATAAATGCCAAAACCAAATTATCACTAGAGCTCGATGCAAATTTGCCGCAAGTTTCCGATAAAATGGAAATAGAATTGATTAAAGCATATCACCCCATTTTATTAAGGAACAATAAAAAGCTTCAGAAAACTACCTTGCCACAGTCATTACAAATGAATGCCGAAGCTAGAATTTTGGTTATTTCTGGACCAAATGCAGGTGGCAAAAGTATTACGCTAAAAACAATTGGTTTGCTACAATTAATGTTGCAATCTGGCTTGTTGATTCCAGTAGATTCGAATAGTAAAATGTGCCTTTTCCAACAAGTTTTATCTGATATTGGCGACAATCAAAGTATAGAAAATGAATTGAGCACTTATTCTTATCGTTTGAAAAGAATGAACTATTTTTTAAGAGTAGCTAACCGCCGAACGATGTTGTTGTTAGATGAATTTGGCACGGGCTCCGATCCAGATTTAGGCGGAGCATTGGCAGAAGTTTTCTTTGAGAAATTGTATCAGAAAAAATCTTTTGGTGTCATCACAACTCATTATGGCAATATAAAATTAAAGGCTGATGAACTCAAAAATGCTTTTAATGGTTGCATGCTGTTCGACACAAAAACCTTAGAACCTCTTTATAAATTTTCTTCTGGTCAGCCAGGTAGTTCTTTTACATTTGAAGTCGCTCAAATGAACGGAATTTCTCTTGAAATAATTAACGAAGCAAAAGGGAAGATTGATGTGAACAAAATAAGAATGGACAAACTTCTTAGTGATTTGCAGAAAGAAAAAACTTATTTCGAACAGATTAACAAAGAACATGAGTTGGCACAAAAAGCTGCCTTTGAGGCTAGAACAGATTTTCAACAAAAGAAACAAAAGTTAGATGAACGCCTTTTGAAACTTAGTGAAAATACAGAGAAAAACGAAAAATATATTCAAGGAGGACGTAAATTACAAGCTTTCGTTGACAAATATAAAATCAACAACCGAAAAAAAGGAGTGAACGATTTATTGATTGATGAAATTAGAAAATATGTTGCGGTAGAGAAAAGTAAGTTGGAAGATGGAAAGAAAAAGGAAATTCTAAAGGCTGAAGCAAATAAACCAAATTTAAAAAAGAAACCAAAGAATATTGCATCAGACAAAGATCCGTACGACCGTCATAAAATAGTTGTTGGCAGTACGGTAAAACTTATTTCTTCTAAACAAAGCGGAACTGTTGAAAACATTAAAGGTGAAGAAGTTACCGTAATTTTTGGTTTTTCAAGAATGAAAATTGAACGCGAGAAACTAATGTGGATAAAGTAGATTTTTTAATTGCAAATTTCAAATTGAAAATTACAGATTTCAAATTACAGATTGCAAATTGCAAATTACAGATTGCAAATTTCAAATTTGCATCTGAAAAATCTTTTAACTAATCTAATTTAAACTGCAACCACTGAGCGGCGGTCACTGAGCTTTCGCCGAAGTGATTCGAAGCTACAGTATCTCTTCAATAGAACTTTTAGAAACGTAATGGTAATTATTTTTTGCTTTGTTAAATACCATTCTTGCCCAAGCCAAATCATCTGGATTTTTTGCTAAGGCTTCATAAATTGGCATTAAATATTTTCTTCTGCCTACTTTTTCTAAAAACTTTTGCATTTCTGGTCGAATATCTTTGTAACCACTATTGATTCCTAATATATACCATTCACACATGATTTCAGAATTACCCCAACCTTTAAAGTTTAATTTATCATCCAATAAGCGCATTTTTGCAGGATCGGTTTTCGCAGGTAATTCTCTAATAAATGCCATCCATTCTTGCGTAATGTATGTTTCTCTTTTTAATTTGCCATTTGCGAAAATATTTTCTCCTTTCGTAAATTTCGATGCCATTTTCTTAACATCATCAAAACGTTGTGAGGTTATTTTTACGCAGTTAGCAGGCAAACCATCTTCATAAAACCACTCTTTGGTGTTGAATTTTATTTTATTTGGTTCTAATAATTCCGAATTTAAATATGTTTCAAATTCTTCAGTAGTTATGGTTTGAAATGCAAACTGTTTGAAATAAGCATTAAGAAACTTATCAAATTTTGCTCTTCCAACTTTTTCTTCAAGCGTTTTTAAGAAAAATGCACCTTTCACATAAGCAATGTCCGTCATTCCATCATCCGGATTTCTCTTATCAATTGCCAGTTTTAAATGTGTATCTTCCGGATGCTCGCCTTCTAATATTCTCTTAACCTCAACTTCAAGTTGTTGAAACTCTATCAAAGCCAACATGTCTGCTGTTTCTTTACCGTAAATTGATTCCATTATTCTATTTTCGAAATAAACTGTAAATCCTTCGTTCAGCCAGAAATCATTCCAAGTAGCATTGGTTACTAGGTTACCAGACCATGAATGCGCCAATTCGTGAGCTATAACAGATGTAAGACTTCTATCTCCCGCTAACAAAGTAGGATTTGCAAATGTAAGTCGAGGATTTTCCATACCACCAAAAGGGAAAGAATATGGTAAAATGATAACATCGTACTCTTCCCATTGGTATTTTCCGTATATTTTTTCAGCTGCGGTTATCATTTTTGGCAAATCTGCCAATTCATAGGCAGATGCTTCAATTAGGCCTGGTTCTGAAAATACACCACTGTTTGGCCCGAGTTTTCTGTATACCAAATCACCAACGGCCAATGCAATAAGATAACATGGAATGGGTTGTTTCATTTCGAAATGATAGTTTCCATCGTCGTTTTTTTCTGTCGGATTGGAAGCACTCATTACAGCTAATAATTCTTTTGGAACTTTTACATCTGCCGAATAAGTTATTCTATTTGCAGGAGTTCCTTGAACCGGAATCCAAGTTCTTGTAAGAATTGCTTGACCTTGCGTATAAACAAAAGGAAGTTTTTTACCGTCCGTCAACTCTGGTTTCAACCAATCTAATGCCTCAGTTTTCTCAGTAGTTTGATAATAAATATTTATATACTTAGTATCTTTATTAACATTTACCTTTAAAGGCTGACCAATTACTGGATGATTCTCACCAATGATAAAGTCGGTTTCTTTTTCATTGCTTTTACCAAGCGTAATTTTTTGAATGTTTAAACCTTTTATGTCAAAAATTGCCGTATCAGTGCCGAAATTTTCCATTTCATGGCGCGCCACTCCATAAATAATTTGTTTTTCAAAATCTACGTCCAAATCTAAGTGAAGATGCTTTGTTCTAATTTCATTAATATTAGAATAACTGTGAGCATCAAAAGCTTTGTTCGGATGTAAATCTGAATTTGTTGTAGGGTTTTTAGTTTTAATTTGTTTTGTGTCAGATGGAGAGTCTGAACATGATGTCAATGCTAGTATAAGTAATTGACTACCAATTAAGAATTTGAACATGTATTTTAAAAATGAGTTATAACAACACAAATTTATAATAATTTTTGTTAAAAGACTATGAATTGTTCTAGTACTTTACAAATACTTATTCACGAATAAATTATATGAATAATGATAACTTTAACAAAACTAAAATTCTAAGCTAAATGCAATCATTTTTTGCTGGGTTTAATTTCTGTGAGATAGCGTATTACTTCTGCGGCCCCTCTTAATCCAAACAATGCAGGCATATAACTTACTGTGCCATAAAATGAACGTT
Organism: Flavobacteriales bacterium; assembly: GCA_038234235.1. Taxonomy (GTDB): domain Bacteria; phylum Bacteroidota; class Bacteroidia; order Flavobacteriales_D; family Crocinitomicaceae; genus JBBSUQ01. The sequence goes on along the minus strand of JBBSUQ010000043.1, from coordinate 1,395 downwards.
TAAAATTACTGCCATCCGTCATTTTTAATGAATCTTTTTTCTGTAATTCTGTACTAAAAACTGCTCTAACTGATTTGCCTTCTACGTTTTTAATTTTGAGTCTTTTTTTAACGTGTTTGGCCAACTGACAGTTATATGTTTGGTGCAGGTTTTTAACTTCAATTCTTGCTGGGTCAATTTTACCGCCGGCACCCATGTGAGAAATAATTTTTATTTTTTTACTCGTACAGGCAACAATCCATTCAATTTTTGGAGAAACAGAATCTATGCAGTCCATTACATAATCTGGCTTAAATTCATCTAAAATTTTCCAAACTCTTTCAGGAATTACGAATTCTTCAATTACATTTAAATCTAATTTTTCATTGATGTCTAACAATCTTTCACCTAATACAACAGCTTTATTTTTATCAATAGTTGAATTTAGAGCCGTTAATTGTCGGTTTTTATTAGTGATATCAAATTTATCGCCATCAATTAACGTAATTTTTCCAACTCCAGCTCTGGCAATAAATTCTGCAGCATAAGACCCCACTCCACCCAAACCTACAATAAGAACATGTGCTTTTTGTAGCTCGTTAATTGCATCTTTACCTATTAGAAGTTCAGAGCGTTCTAGCCATTTTTCCATTTCACAAAAGTATTTGAAAAATTTATTTTTATTTGTTCGCAAAGTTCTTCTATTTCGATTTTATAGATTTCTGCAACCTTCTGATAAATGATTTCAATTGAAATTGTGTTATCATCCGTTTCAAGAAGTAATCTATTTAGTGGAATTTGATTGATTTTATTTTGAAGTTTTTTATTCGTTAAAATATTTTCACCAATACTAATGATGATCTTTGTTTTTAAAACTTCATCTAAGATATTAGCTTTATTAAATCCGTGATAAATCCAGTTTTGAATAGGTTTTAGTTCATTGTTAATTTGCAATAATTCATTCCAAGCTTTCACGCAGTGTAAAATTAGGGGCAATTTATATATTTCAGATAGCAAAACAATTTCTCGAAAAGAATTTATTTGGATTTCGAAATTCTCCTTGTGTAACTTATCCAAACCTACTTCACCAATTGCCAGTAAATTATCATTTAAATTTAGTGCTAAATCATGTTTTAGTGAAGAAACATCTGCCATAGAAACGTTGGATGGATGTAAAGAAATAGAATGATAGACAGTTGATTCTTGTGATAAATCAATGTTAAGAATTTCAAAATCAGGCGACTTTGAAAAATGAGTATGAGTGTTAAAAAAAACCATTCAATAAGAATTAGCTCAAAACTACCAATTATATAAAAATTATCTTTATTTTCGGCGCTAAAACTATTTCTATGGCGAATAGCAATGCATTAGTTACAAATCCTACTAAGGAAATTTTTGGGCATCCAACAGGCCTAT
>JBBSUQ010000042.1:0-20412 GCA_038234235.1 Flavobacteriales bacterium | reverse complement strand
CTATGCTGCCCGGACTTTCCTCTTCTCATACTATAAAAGTAAAAGAAGCGATAAACCGGTTTGCCTTCGCCTCAAAAATACACAAAAACCTGTGTTAGATTCTAATTCAAGAAAATTATAAGAAAATTGTTGAAAATATAAAAACTGAAATTCCTTTAATCTAATCAGTTCAAATTATCAGTTTTTGACAACTTTAAAAATCTCGTTGCCTTTGTCGGATTCTATTTTGATGTAATAAACTCCTTGGCTCAAGTCTGAAGTATCAAAATAGTTATATGAATTTAAGCTTTGTGATTCAATAACTTTTCCATCGGCAGACATAAGATTCAAAATACCCTCCTTGTTGCTTTCTATTATAACAATATCTGTGCATGGATTAGGATATACATCAACTTGTGATAATTCTAAATTCTCAAATCCTAGTACATAATTATCTCTGTATTGAACATTAGTAGCTTGTTCTTGCCCCGCAAGTTCACTTGTACGAATTGTTAAAAGCGGAAATCTTTCTGTATCCGAAAGCCAAACATACTCATGCGCTACTGGAACAGGTATGCTAATCCAAGTGCCACCGTTTCCAAAATCATAATAAATACTATCTTGTTCTGTAATTACATGGTGAATTCTTAAAGCATTAAAAGTTCCATAAGGTGTGGTAATTGAACCCCAGCCATCCACTTCACTACTTCTTTGTCTATATCTCCTCCAAATAGCGTCTTGTATGGGATTTAAATCCATGTTGGTATAAGATCTAGAAGTATAAGCATTCCCGAAGTTCAAAGGATAATCGTATTCCTTATCAACAGTATCACTTCTAAATGGCACATTCAATCCTTGCATAATTAAAGATAAGCCAATGTTCGTTAGCGAATCGGTTGTTTTTCGGTTGTATAAATATAATTTATCTATAGATACAGGCAAAAATTGAGAAATTTGAGCGAAAGGAATATCATTGGATTCATAAAACGTTGTTGTTTTATATTTAGTTGGTGCAAAACTTCCGTACAAAACACTCGCGATTCCAGTAAGATCTGATGGTCCAAAATATTCGATTATTTTTTGACTTGATGCTTGTAAATTAGAATAATCCCATGTGCTATTTGGTCCTGTAAAAGTATAATCTATTGCAAAATCATTGCTGTTGCTAAATCTAGGAAAATCACCTACATTAGGATACGATGCCGAAGTAACAGCAATTTGTGAATTGAGTTGCAAACATGCTGTCAACGCAAGTAGAATAAGTGAATAATTTTTCATGATTCTAATTTTCAAGGAATTCTGAATGCAAAAGTACAATTTAAATTGACCGGAATAATTTCTAAACTTACATTTTCTTCCAAATCACAAATGATTTCTACATTTCCTTTCAAAATTGCATGACCTCCACCATCAATTCCGTAATACTGAAGATCGTTTATAGCGAACCCCGTAAGTGAATTATTATAAACCGTTTTCGAAGTGTAAACTTTCCCATCTTTCCTGTAAGTTACAACCGCCTTTAAATCTAGTTGCGTATTATTGGCAATGTTTGTTTTTGCTGAATTAAAATCATTACTAGCATATCCAGGATAATTAGTTTTAATAAGTATGCTTTTTTGCCGCTTCGTTCCATCACTTAAGGTATAATCAGCTTTTAAAATGTGTCTGCCTTCAGTAATTACCCTAGTAAATGTGAGGGAAGATGAAAGTAACGAACCATCTAAATACCAATTTACAGCAGTTGCAGTAGCTCCTGTTACAATGAGATTTGCACTTAACTGACTTGAACCGCTGGTTAATTGAGCATCAATAACTGTTTCGGCCTCGTTAAAACCTAGTAACAATGGATTTTCAACTGATAAAGTTTCACCATCTTGGAAAACCAATTTAGCTTCAATGTTAAACAAACCAGGCTTGTTAACACTGGCGAGTTGGTTTCCCGCAAATTCGCCATTAACATAATAGGATAAACTTTGTAAATCTTGAATATTAGAAAATAAACTAGAATTTAAATTGGCAAACGCACTGTCTTTAGGTACGTAAGCGTAATATAAATTATTTGTGTTATTAACATCAAAACTGTGGTTTGGATCAAAAATAGCTTCATCCAAAAAGTAAAATTCCAGTTCTTCTTTGCCATTTGTGAGCAAACCACCGGCAAGATCAATTCCATTAAACTGATTGATTAATGAAATCATTTCAAAATCATTTTCTCCAGCAATTATTGAAACTGGCTGACCGTTTATTAATCCTTCGGCCTTAAAAATTGGAGAATTAGTTTGTGGCAATTCTACAACTTTGTGTTTTTTACAAGATGTAATCAAAGCAAACAATGCTATGAATAGTATATATTTTTTCATTTAAAATCCTAATTTTTTTCTTAATACTATTTGCCCGTTTATTGGGAAATGTTTTTTATCCAAATATTCGGCTTGACTTTTTACTGTTTGGCAAATCTCTGCCTGTACTCTCACTCCAAATTCCCATGAACCGCAAATCGGAATTCGGTAACCAAGGCCTGTTTGTAATGAAAATTTGTTGTAACCTCTTGTTTCACCATAAACTTGGTTGCGTCTTACTATAGATTCATTTTCATAAAATTCATAATCAAGTTGTGATTGAAAAGTATATCCAGGAGCAATATTTAATTCTATTGTTCCAAATTTTGTAACCCTTGCCAATTGCAGAGGAATTTGGAAATTGTATAAATATTGATAATTAAAGTTATTGCGATAGGTTGTTTTTGTGAACGAGTAATAGGTACTTTTTTCGTCAAATTTGAAGTTGTTGTATCGCACACCTACAAATCCCAATCCTGCGCCTAAAATGTATCTGCCATATTGCTTGTTAACACCAACTGCCGCTCCAAAGTTAGTTGTGAGTGTGTTGCCGTTTGCTATCAGCGATTGACCGATACCACCATAAACATCAACAAAATAAGTAAGTCGAGATGGGATTTTGACAAATTCTACATCATTTAATAAAGCGATACTTGGAAACTCTGTATTGAAATTAATTTCTTTCGTGTCCAGGGTGTTTATTTTATTAGTTGTTAATCTATTATATAAATAATTTGAATTATCAATAGAAATATTATTTATATTATCTGGGTTATTTTCCGCAATTACGATTTCACCTTTAACAAATCCACCTTTTGAATTTTCATTTTTATTTCCGATAGAAAAATATTGACCACCCTTTGAGATTACATCTTTGTGTGACAAACCTTTGCCAGAATTGTTTAATTTATGATTTTTATCATTTTCAGGCGTATCTACTTCGATTTCTGTTTCTTTTATTAGTTTGTTATTTTGCGCAGCTGTTTTAATGTGATTGGCAAAAATGTTATTCATTTTCTTGTTTCCTGAAATTTCTCCATGAATATTTGATGTTCGAGAATAAGCCGAACTTTCAGAATTTTGTGGTAAATTATAAAGCGCTACAATTATTAAAGTTGAGGCAGCAACACCCAAACTAAATTTAAACCAAGCAAATGGTTTTTTGGCAGGAGGAGTTGGAGGCAACATGGCTTCCATTTCTGCCCAGTAACTCTCTTGAAATGGCACCTCAGGATGCGCATTTTCTGAGAATAACTTATCAATGTCTTTATCAGACCAACTCATATCACTAATTTTTTATTAATTTTTTCCACTTTTTCAATTTTTTCTTTCAATATTTTCCGAGCGTTAGATAAATGCCATTTTGATGTGCCTTCTGACAACTCCAACATTTCTGCAATTTCTTTGTGCGAATAGCCGTCCATTACACTTAAATTAAATACTTTCTGTGTCATTACTGGCAACTCTTTAATCATGTTCATCAATGTTTCAACACCCAAATTACTTTCCGCATCATTGATATTTGAATTGGCATGATAATCAATTTCAGCCTCTGTTTCTTTTCTTAATTCGCGACTTTGGATTTTACTTGATTTTCTATATTCGTCAATCAAAGTATTTACCATAATTCGTTTACTCCATGCATCAAAATTTAACTGTTCTAGATCTATTTTCTTTATAGAATCTATTATTTTAATAAAACCAAGATTAAGAGATGAACGAGAATCTTCTTCGTTTTTGTGGTATCTCATACAAACAGGCATCAGTTTTTTAAAACTGTATTCATAAAGCATGCGCATAGCTGTCCGATCATTATCAATGCATTTCTGCAATATTTCGGATTCTATTTGCATATTTACTTTGCTCTGAGATATGAGTGTTATATTACGCAATTTAAGAAAAATTCTTTATTGTTCATTACTTTTGCAATTCTTAAGCTCAATTTTCTAGGTTTTAATTGTGCCCTAGATTAATGTAACGATATTCAAAGACTTTTGGTTGGGTCTTTTGGTTGGTAGAAATATTTTAATTATTTTTATTTTTGTTATCTGAAGAAAAGTTTATATGAAACTACACATACTGCGTCACGCGAAAACAAATCAAGAATCTAAAACAGGGAGAGATTACGATAGGGATTTGTTGCCTAAGGGAGAAAAGCAATGTAAAATTTTGAAACATCATTTTGAAGAACATTTGGGTCCAATAAAAATGATTTTCTGTTCTTCGGCAGTGCGCACTCGTTCTACATTAAAACTGGTAGATAAACATATTAAATTTAAAGATGTCACTTTTTTAGATGAACTTTATCTCGCAGATTTTAAAAAAATATTGTCTATTCTCAACGCACACTCTATAAATGAAGACGTGCTTTTAGTTGGTCACAATTATGGCATTTCGGATCTTACACATTACCTCACTGATTTTGATATTGAGTTGCGCACAGGCGAATATGTTTGTATTGATTTTAAAGACTTAAACCTCAATGAAATTTCTAAAAGTACGGGTACTATTTGTGATCGTTTTCGCCCGATGCCTTAGGTTTGTAATAATAGTTTATACTAGCATTTTGAATACGTTCTTCTTCTCTATTTTTAATTTCCAGTTTCTGCGCTTCTTCTGCTAGTCTTATATTTTCTAGCCAAGTTCCTTCTAAATCTGACGGTTCAATACCTCGTTCTTTTTCTATTTCAAACTGATACTTTGGTCTCTGCACTCCTTTTTTTTTAAAAAATCTGGCAAATAAAAATCCTGCAATCAATCCTGTAAGATGCCCCTGCCACGACACACCTTCTTTCCATGGAAAAATTCCCCAAATTAAACTTCCATAAAGAAAAACAATAATCAAAGAGAGAGCCTGCAATGGAAAATATCTTCGGAAAACACCACTAAAAAATAAAAATGCGACTTGTGCATATATAAATCCACTTATTCCAATATGGTAAACACCTTCATTTAAAGCAAAGGACCACAAAAATATACCTGAGGTAATGTACAAACCAAACAAGACTTTAACTGCAATGCTGCGATAATAAAAAATTGTAGCGGCTGTCAGTACAAATATTGCCAAACTGTTGTTAACAATATGCGCTATGTCTTTTGGTGAATGAATGAGTGGCGAAAATAATATGCCTTTAAGCCCACTGTAGCTTCGTGGCAAAACGCCATATTGAACCAAATTCCATTCAGGAAATAAATATTGAGCCCACTGGACAATCCATAAAATAACGAGCAACAGAAAAGGATAAGTTAGCGCTTCTCTTACGGATCCAAATTTATGCTGTTGACTGAAATATCCCACAATGGATTGAGACCAAAGGTTGTGCCCAATAAAATTTTATGACAGCTTGTCAGTTTTTGTGTTAATTTCTTTGTTCAGTCCTGATCTTTAGTCCTTATATTTTAAGGTAACTGTTCTAGTCGGAGCCTCACTGGTATGCAAAATAAGATCCTCCTTTGTTAGTTTTACAATTTTGTAGGATTCTGGAAAATCCATTTCTAAATAAAGAGAATCTTGTTTATCACTCATGTAATATGTTCCTTTAAAAATTTTCATTTTCCCATTTACATCAATGGTTTCTAATTCAAATTTTTTGTCTTTTTGAAAATCAAAAACAGTTTTATCTAAAATTTGACTTAGCTGATTGTTTATTTCTCGGGTGAAAGATTCTCGTTTATCTTCTGGAATACTTTCTTGAAATTCTGTATAATCTATATTTTTCAAAACCCATTTTCCATGTAAATCTGTTTTCCCAGAACTACATGAAACTAAAAATAAAACTAATATGAAAATATATTTAAACATAATGTGTTTTTAAATTGAAATCGCAAAAATATAAGTATTTAAGAAATAAAGCATGTAAATTTGTACTATGGAAGCCGAAATAAGAAATAAAGTTCAAGAAAGCGGACTAGTCACTTTAGATTTAGCAGATTTTTTGCCAACAAATCCGTTGGTTGGAATAGATATCGCAGATCAACTTTGGCAAGGTTTGGTATTAAAAGAAAAAGATTTTAGAGCTTGGGTGAGTGCTTATGATTGGAAGCAATATTCTGGACAAAACATTCATATACACTGCAGTGCAGATGCCATTATTCCGAGTTGGTCTTACATTCTTATTGCATCTAACTTACATGGTATTGCTCAAAACATCATCTGCGGCAGCAAAAGTGATTTACAAAATCATTTAATATTGAAAGCCATAGAAAATTTAAATATTAATGAATTTGAGGATGGCAGAATCATAATAAAAGGTTGTGCAGAAATATCAAAACCCGAAATTGCCATGACCGCACTAGCTTTACATTTACAGGGAGTTGCCAAAAGTATTATGTATGGTGAGCCTTGCAGTACAGTTCCGATATTTAAGAGGAAAATTAAGTAATTGTATTACTAAATATAGAATTATAGTCGTATAAAAACAACCTTTAAGTACTAAATTTTTCAATTAAATAATGTAAATATTTCTGCGATTACATTTTTTTATTTGAAACATAATTATATTGTTCAAAGATAATTTAATATAACTTAGAACATTGTTGTTAAATGTAAAAACACAAGGTTTAAGCCGTTTCATTAACAATTTGTTTTTACAAAAAAATCTGGAATGTTATAATTGGGTGAACAGAGACATTTAACCACAAAAAAAAGAATTTACGAATTTATGGACGTATTAGAGGTTACAGAATTAATTCAAAAAGGAGAATCTAGCAGTGTGCAGTTTAAAGTGCGCATAAACGACGCTTATAAAGTAGGGACTGAAATGGTTGCATTCTCTAATACAGGCGGTGGTTTGATTATCATTGGTGTTGATGACAAAACAGGTGAAATTAATGGATTGTCATTTGCAGAAATATCAGAAACCAATCAACTCTTGGCTAATGCGGCTTCTGACAACGTTAAACCACAAATTTTTATTGAAACAGAAACTATAGCTGTAAAGAACAAAAATGTTATCGTAGTTCATATTGCTGAAGGGCTGAGCAAGCCACATACTGATAACAAAGGAATTATTTGGCTGAAGAATGGTTCCGATAAACGCAGAATTGTAGCAAGAGAAGAAATGGCAAGACTTCTACAAAATAGCGGAAATCTTTTTGCATATGAGATTATAGTAAAAGGAACATCACCGAACGATATCGATGAAGAGCTGTTTCAAGAATTTATTTTAGCTAAAACAAAAAAACCATTGAGGATTTAGGTCAAACGACTGATAAATTACTTTCTAATCTTGGTATGTTAAAAGATGGGAATCTCAGTCTTGCCGGACTTTTACTTTTTGGGAAAAACCCTCAATTATTTAGGCCCACTTTTACGGTGCAATGTGTATCTGTCGTCGGAAATGACATTAGTTCAAATAAATACCGTGACAAAGAGGAACCATTCACTGGTAATTTGAAAGAGATATACAAAAAAACACTTTCTTTTATCACGCGAAACTTACGAAAAATCCAATCAAAAGATGGGTTTAACTCTTTGGCTGATTTGGAAATTTCAATTGAAGCAATAGAGGAATTACTCATTAACACATTAATTCATAGAGATTACTTCATTTCTACGAGTATAAAAGTATTTATATTTGATAACCGACTTGAAATCGTTAGTCCGGGAAAATTACCCAACACCTTAACAATTGACAATATTAAAATAGGCACTTCAATTCCTAGAAATCCCATTTTATTTACAAATGCTAGATATATTCTTCCTTTTGTTGGCGTTGGAAGTGGAATACCGAGAGCAATCGCTAATTCTCCAGACTTGGAATTAATAAATGACATTGATAGAGAGTTGTTTATATCGATTATTAGGAGACCTGAGTGAAAAGACGGAGTCAGTAAACCTCGAAAGAGTTAGATCTTCTCAATCTTTGGAAGAGGCAGTAAGTAACGAAAAAAAATCTCAAATTATAAAATTTTTCGCTTTAAGCTGATAATTCTACTGAATTCTTTCCTGTAATATTGAGCTCTCACTTCAAACTCACAAACCTACCCTATTCTTCACTGAAATCTTCATTGAAAAATTAATTCTCATTCAATGCGTCCAAATCCCAACTCCTTTTCCCGACAAATTTTAACAATCGCTGGCAACAAAACTTTCATGTTCTCAAATGCCTTATAACTGTCGTGAAAAACAATAATTTCTCCATCTTTTATTCTTGCTTTGGCTCTTTTTAATATTTTGCCTTTTGGACAGCGAAGTGAATAATCGTAGGTTAAAAAAGTCCACATTATTAGTTTGGTCGTTTTCATTATAAACTTGGCTTGTCTGTTTTTTATTTTACCATATGGCGGACGAAATAATTTAGTCTTTGTAAGTGTTTCTGTTTTGTATACAGATTCAAAATAAATTTTATTTTCTGTTATGAGTCCATTTTCATGTTGAAAACTGTGGTTGCCAACTTGGTGACCTTCTGCTTTAATTCGTTGAAAGATTACCTTGTTTTTAATAATATTTTCACCTACGCAAAAGAAAGTTGCCTCAATATTTTCTTTTTTTAGAAAATCTAAGATCCATTCTGTGACCTCGGGAATTGGACCATCATCAAAGGTGAGGTAAACTTTTTTTTCTTTTAAATGAGAAAAGTCCCACACTCGCTTTGGAAAAATCCATTTTACGAATTGTGGGACTTTAATGAGTTTAAAAAACATTAATATTTTAAAATTCTATTGAGGCATTACTCCAGGCATATTAATTGGCATCGGAGCGCCTTGTTGTTGAGGTGCAGCTGGAGGCTGAATTAATCCATATTCAATACCTATAGCATCTAAACCATTTTTTAAATTAAAGTAATAAGATGAGTATATCTCCATATTTCTACCTTCTTTCACATTTTCACCATTGTCAACTGCTCTTTCTTTAAGTGCGCTTAACATTGAAGGGAAAGTAGTGTTGAACCATTGCTGAAGCTTAGCTGAAGTTCTCTTTGCCAAAGCTCCATCCGGATTGCCTTCTTCGTTATTGGCAGCTTGAGTTAAAGTAAAATAATTGTCTATTGCTGCAAACAAATCAATATTATTCACATTCATTCCAGCTATAATTGGATCGCTGTAAGTGAAATAATCTACAACAGATTCAAGCTGTTTTGCAATTTCCAAACCTAATTTCTCCGCTTTTCCTTTCGCACCCAGTCTGTATAATAACTCTACATAATCTTGCAAATAACCATCACCGTATCTTTCACCACCATTGGTGTATGCTCTACCTTGATTTGCAGGTTCGCCATAATCTAAAACTACATTGTTTGGCATCACTTTTAATGACTTATCAATCAAAGCAAGTGCACGTTTTTTCATTGTTTCTTTGTCGCCTAATTTTTTCTTTTCGGTTTCAAAAGTTTTAACCATTTCATTGTTACCTTGAGTTTTTGCCATTTCTATATTTCTATCATAACTGCTTTTCATGTTGTCATAGTTAGAATATAAATCGGCGTAAGTTCCAGCCAAAACCAAATACATATTTCTGTATTGACTTGTGCTTCTTCTTGTGTAATAATCTGTTAAAACATTTGGATTGTTCAAGCCGTCAAATTTGTAGACGTTCATTAAGTTATTGTACATTAAATCTTTGTCAAATCTCTCTTGATTGGTCGATTTTGGAACAAAAGAATAAGTAAGTCCTAACTGGCGAATGTAACCACTGTAATATAATGCTTTGCTAACAGATGAACCACCAGGACTTGAGAAATATATTGCTCTTTTCCAGTCGTTGTTACCTATTGCATCCATCATCATTACCTCTTCTCTGCTCAATAATTGAACGGCAGGAATACCTTGTCTTGCAGCAAAAGAAATTTTAACCACGTCATCAATATCATCAACAGTAGCTGTTTTAGCTAACAATCCAGATTTCAGTACATTTTGCTTGTTAACTTTCATACTGAATACTTTAGTAGGAAAGAAATGATAGGTGTTACCGTTGTTTTCTAAGACATTTTTATCATCTCTTACAAACTCCATTGCAGCTTTAATATCAATTGCTTCCCAAGGTTCTTCGAACTTAGTAAGAATGCTAAGAAATGCTTTACCCATCTCTTGATCCAAAGTATAAGTACCATTTTGCAAGCCTGAAAGAACTTCGAAACCTGCCAAATATTTAGCACTGATATTGTTTGAAAGTGATTTAGAATTTCCACTATTTGTAAGAACAGAACTCAATGCTGCCAATCTTGATTGTGCTTTAGTGTCTCTCGATTTTATTTGTCCTAAAATAGGAGCAACTTGCATTTCGAAACTTGCAACGCTTGTTTTCACAACATCTGGATTGTATTTTACACGCAGTTCAATTATTTTTTCGATAACATCTCTGTCCATCCCATTGCTGTACAAGGTTGTTAAATCAATAAATATTACTTGATCTGTTGTCCCAGAATACATTTGTATTTGATCTTCTGTAAACTTAATGGGCAAAGGATCTGAATCATAAGCCTTCATCATCATTTGAAGTGTATACCAATCTGTTTGCATAAGTGATAAGTTGGCTACACGCACATCTGTTCGCTTGCCTTCTACTTCTTGCAAATACCAAAGTGGGAAAGTATCATTGTCACCATTGGTAAATAATATTGCATTTTTAGCACAAGGTTCCAAATAATTGTAAGCTAAATCTCTTGCACTAAATTTTCCTGAACGATCGTGATCATCCCATCCTTGCAGACCTAGAACAATCGGTACAAATAAACCTAACAAAATTGCTATCGTTGCACCTTGAACTTCCGATTTAATAATTTTCCGTAGCAAGGTCATGAGGTAAATTGCGGCTCCAGCAATAAGTAAAATTGTTAACCAACTTAAAGTTAATGGCATTCCCATCAATGAACCTGAATCTAGCATCATCATAAACAACAATACTAGACCACCAATGATGGCGATACCTTTCCATTCTTTTTTGGTAAAAGTTTTGAAGGCAGAATAAAGTGCATAAACTCCCATACCAATCCATAATGCAAAAAAGTAAAAGGATCCTGCATACGCATAATCTCTTTCTCGAGGTTCGTAAGGCCTTGGATTTAGATAAATATTAATGGCGACACCTGTAAACAGGAACAGCAGTAAAATTACGAATGCATCTTTTGGAGCTTTGTAGAAATGAAACACCATTCCGATTAATGCCAATATTAAAGGCAGGTAAAAGAATGTGTTATTTGATTTATTTGATGAAGTATAATAAGTAGCGTGATCCGTTTGATTTCCAAGTCTAGACTCGTCAATAAAATTATATCCGCTTAACCAATTGCCTCTCATTTGATCCCCTTCATGATTTTGAATATCATTTTGTCGGCCAGCAAAATTCCATAAAAAGTACCTTGTGTACATGAAATTCATTTGATAATTAAAGAAATAATATAAATTCTCACCAAAAGTTGGCAATCGGTTACCATCTCTACCAATTTCAGTTCCTTTATCTTCTGATGGATCATAACCAGACCATTTTTTATAGCCTTTAACTTTTACATCTTCTGCACCATAATACATTCTTGGGAAAAAGGTGTTTTGAGTAAATTTCTGATCTCCACCCGTTCGAATTTTAGAGTTTGTTTCAAAGTATTTTTCAACAACTTCTCCTCCTTCAGTTTTCGCATATTTTAATGCACGTGCTTCATCTTTAAAAGCTTTTGTGTTTTCACCATCTTTTTCTACAACAAATCTGCGTAAATAAAACGGTGATAAATCTCCATTATTTTCTCTGCTTTCAGCTTGAGAATTCCAATAAGGCCCATAAAGAATAGGAGCCGAACCATATTGCTCACGATTTAAATAAGCTTTTAGAGTAACAAGATTTTCTGGGTCATTTTCATCTAAAGGAGTATTGGCATTAGAACGAATAACAATTACCGCAAACGCTCCGTAACCAATAAATAGCATAATTAAACCAAGAACTGAGTTGTAAAGAACTGGAATGTTCTTTTTTCTGCTGAATCTCAGTAAGAAAATACAACCGCCGAACAACAGCGCAAAAAAGAATACTGTACCTGAATAAAATGGCAATCCGAAAGTGTTTCTAAACGTGACCTCAAAGCTCGAAGCCATAGATACTGAACCCGAAATAACACTGTTTTGAATAAAATAAAGCACTATTATACCTGAAAGTCCAATAAAAATAAATGCAGCAACTTTACTGTGTTTCGATAAGATAAACAAACCATATCCTACGGCGAAAATAAGTCCTCCGAAAAATATCATTCCAATGAAATTACCGAAAGAAGAAGCACCACTTAAGGCAAGAATCAAGGCTACACCGATAATTCCGATTAATATGTAGCCTAATCCGTTGGAAATTTTACCGTAACGGAAATAAATTATATAAACTATTGCAGGCACAACCAAGATTCCCAATAAATGGACTCCGATTGCTAATCCTAACAAGAACATTATTAAAATCAACCATCTATCCGGGCTAAAATTTCTTGCCGAGTCCAAACTGTTTGCTTGTCTCGCCATTTCTTCATCCCATTTAAGCGCTGCCCAAAAAATAAGAGCTGTAAACATAGAAGACATGGCGTAAACCTCACCTTCCACTGCTGAAAACCAGAATGATTCAGTAAATGTATATGCCAAAGCACCCACTAAACCTGCGCCTAAAATTGCAATTTCATCGCCTCGAGATAGAATTTCTTTTCCTTTGAAAGCCAATTTTTTAGCGAACATTGTGATTGACCAAAACATAAAAAGTATGGTAAAAGAGCTTGATAATGCTGACAATCTATTTATCCAAACTGCAACATCTGTCTCATTTGCGAAAAATGAAAACATTCTTCCTAATACCATAAAAAATGGAGCACCTGGAGGGTGACCAACTTCTAATTTGTACGCTGCTGTGATGTACTCTCCACAATCCCAAAGCGAGACCGTGTCTTCAATGGTAATAAAATATACAATTGTAGCAATTAGGAAGACAAACCATCCAAGATAATTGTTAAGTTTTTTGTAACTCATTTATTTTTAGTTTTTTAATCGCTTCCATATCGAAAGCAGCAAATGTGATTAACAAAATTTGTATGCGAAATTAAAAATATATTGTTTGAAATCGTCAAAAATATAAGATTAAGATTAAAGCAGAAGGCATAAACTCTCTTTTTAATGCCAAATTTCTCAAGAAAAAATTTGATTTCAAATTCTTGAATTAAAATTTGTTAACCTAGCAAAATTTAAATATTGTGTTTTAGTTTATTCTTTATTGAATTTTAATAATTCATCAATAACCTTTTTTGAAATTCTGAAGTTCGTTTCAAGAATTTTATCAGTGAAAGGTTTAATTTGCTGGATAACTCCCATTTTTTTCGCCTTATTAACTACACCTAATGCGCCGGTAAACTTGAAATTTAAATTTTTTAAAATTTTACGTGCTTTTAAATCATCCAGTAGTAATAAAACATTTGTGGTTTCTGCCGCCAATGCTAATGCACTTGCTTCACCTTCATCCAACAGAAAGGAAAATAAATTTTGATACTTTTTGTCTTTTACTTCTTCAATTCTAATCCACTCAGGTAATTCCGCACCATATTCTTTAGAAATTTCTTGAGTTGTTATCAATCCTCCATAGCCTCTTTAAGAAGATACCAAGATTCCCTTTACACCTTACCAGAAATTCGTAGTAGCAATTCTTACTTTTTTACAATTCATCTTGGTATTAGATTTTATGGTAAAACTTGATTAATGTCAAAAATGAAATTTGGACAAAGTTCATGAATATTTCGTCAACTTCTCTGTCATTTAATATAGAATGAAGCTTTGTTGTTTTAATTGTCAATTAAAGATTAGGTTGTATTTTTGCAAAAAAATTCATTTGCTCCATTATTTCAGCAAATAACTTTATTAAAAATGATTGAAACAGATATAATAATAATTGGTGCTGGTCCGGTAGGTTTGTTCACAGTATTTGAAGCTGGATTACTTAAATTGCGTTGTCATCTTATAGATTCTTTACCTCAACCTGGAGGACAGTGTTCTGAAATTTATCCTAAAAAACCTATTTACGATATACCAGGTTTTCCCTCAATTTTAGCAGGAGAATTGGTAGACAATTTAGTTGAGCAGGCAGCTCCTTTTAAACCAGGCTATACTTTGGGGGAAGCGGCACTTTCTATTGATAAAAAAGAGGATGGTAAATTTATTGTTACAACTGTAAAAGGAACACAACATTTAGCTCCGATTGTTATAATTGCGGGAGGATTGGGTGTGTTTGAACCAAGAAAACCACCAATAGAAAACATTGAAAGTTTTGAAGATAAAGGAATAGAATACATAATAAAAGATCCGGAATTTTATAGAGGAAAACGCTGTGTAATTGCTGGAGGTGGTGATAGCGCATTGGATTGGTCAATATTTTTGACCGAAAAAAACATTGCTTCAGAAGTATGTTTAGTTCATAGAAACAGTTCTTTTCGCGGACATTTAGATTCAGTTCAGAAAGTAATTGACTTAGCTGAAATAGGAAAAATTCGATTAATAACTGAAGCAGAAGTCACAGGTTTAAAAGGTCAAGATAAATTGCAGGCAGTTTTGATTACCCATCAAAATACTGGAGAAATGGTAGTTGAAACTGATCATTTTATTCCGTTATTCGGTTTAAAACCTAGTTTAGGTCCAATTGCCGATTGGGGCTTTGATATAGAAAAAAACGCGATTAAAGTTGACACTTTAGATTACAGTACAAATATTCCGGGAATTTATGCGATTGGCGATGTCAATACTTATACGAACAAATTAAAATTGATTTTATGTGGATTTCATGAAGGAACGATGGCAGTGCAATCGGCATTTGCGAGAATATATCCGGATAAGAAAAACATATTGAAATACACTACGGTAAATGGGGTACAAGGCTTTTAATCAGTATTTTAGATTTTAACATAATAAAATAACATTCTGTTAAGATACCAATCAAAGTAAAAGTTGTACCTTTGCACCCTCAAGTTCTTAGTGAGGCGATATCTAAATTGCCTTTTCCGAAAAGATTTAACTAGGTACTCGAAAGGGCATTTGGTTGGTACGGTCACAAGATTTTATTGATTATTTCCTTGTTTTTAAATAGTAAAATAGCAAAAACTCCTTTTAGGTTTGCGCTGTTAAACATATAATTATTTTTTATTATTAATGGTAAATGATTCCAGTACGGTAAGATTTTCTTCAGAAAGCAACGCCGAATTTTATTCAATCTTACGAAAGAGAGTTAATGAATATTTTAAAACCTCGAATATTTCAAAATTTGGGAATTATAAAATGGTCATCAAGTCTATTGTAATGTGTTCAATGTATTTCGGTTCTTATGCATTGTTCCTCGCAAATGTTTCTGATAGTTTAATTGTCAATTTCTTGTTTTGGATTGTAATGGGCTTTGGCGCTGCCGGAATTGGAATGAGTGTAATGCACGATGCCAATCATGGAGCTTATTCTAAAAGCCTAAGAGTTAACAAATTCATGTCGATGTTTATGAATTTGATCGGTTCTAATTCTACAATTTGGATATACCAACACAATGTTCTTCACCACTCTTTTACAAACGTTGAAGGTCATGATGAAGATATTAATGTGCCTTTCTTCCTTCGGTTTTCACCTCATCAAAAATTAAGAAAACTCCATAGATTTCAACATATTTATGCTTGGTTCTTTTATGGACTTCAAACAATTGCGCGAGTTACCGTTGGCGATTTCACACAGGCCTTTGTTTACCGAAAAAAAGGATTAATTACTTCGAAAAAAGCTTTTAGAAAAGTTCTTTTAAATGTTCTGTTTTGGAAACTGTTCTATTACTCATATATGATTGTCTTACCAATAATTATATTACCGTTTTCGCCTTGGTTTACTATATTCTGTTATTTAACAATGCATTTTATACAAGGATTATTTTTATCTGCAGTATTTCAAAGTGCACACATAATGCCAGAATGCGCCTATCCTTTGCACGACGAAGAGGGGAACATGGCAAACAATTGGGCAGTACATCAATTGGAAACAACAACTAATTTTTCTCCTAAAAGTAGAATTTTTAGCTGGTATATTGGAGGCTTAAATTATCAAGTAGAACACCATTTATTTTCTGGTATTTGTCATATCCATTATAAGAAATTATCTTCCATAGTGCGAGAAACTGCTAAAGAATTTAATATAAGATACAATACACAAAAAAGTTTTGTGCATGCATTGTACAAACATACCCAAATGCTGAAACAATTAGGCACTACCGCTTAATGGCAATTATAAACCGTAAATTAAAATATGCAAAATAGAAATAGTAATAACAACAACAGTAACAGTAACAGTATTCGTACTAAAAAACGACCATCAAATCAAGCTACTGGATCTTTCTCTCAAGGAGGAAGACAAGGCGGGCAGACTAAAAAACCAGTTAGAAAATCAAACATAGATATTTCATTATTGAGTAAAAAAGCTTTGCCATTGGAAGAAATAAATTATGAAACCAATAATACTTTTGAAGATTTAAAAATCGATAAGCGTATTTTGGCTAATCTTAGTGCCAAAGGATACACGCAACCAACTGAAATTCAAGATAAAGTAATACAAATTTTGATTTCAGGAAAGGATGTACTTGGAATTGCAAGAACAGGAACTGGTAAAACGGCAGCGTTTTTAGTTCCAATGATTCACAATATCATTAACAGAGATACGCCATTTTCAACTTTGATTTTGGCCCCAACAAGAGAATTGGCACTACAAATTCACGACGAGTTTAAAACTTTAAATAAAGGACTTAACATTACTAGTGCTTGCTTTATTGGCGGAACTAACGTGAATAAAGATGTACTTAAAGCAAAAGCAAAACCAACTGTTGTAATTGCAACACCTGGAAGACTTTTGGATATGTGGGACAGACGTGTTTTAAATCTCCGCACATTTCAACATTTAATCTTAGATGAATTCGATAAGATGTTGGACATGGGCTTTGTGAAAGATGTTCGTAAAATTGTAGAATACATGCAAAGTCGCGAACAAACTGCTCTTTTTAGTGCAACCTTAGATAATTCACAAAGAATAATTATTGGCGAATTGTTAAAGGATCCAATTGAAGTGAAAGTGAGTTCTGGAGAAGCAAGCAGTGATCATGTAGAACAAGAAACTATTAAGGTTTCTGAAGACCAAGATAAAATGGATGTTTTGATTAAAATGTTAAATCAAAACGACTTCGTTAAAGTAATAGTGTTTGCTGAAACAAAACGTTGGGTTGACAGAATTAATATTAAGCTGAGAAAATCAGGAATAAAATCTGATGTAATTCACGGAAATAAATCTCAAAACTACAGACAAAATGCCCTTGATGGATTTAAACAAGGGAAAGTCACAGTTTTAATTGCAACAGATATTGCAGCAAGAGGAATTGATGTTTCAGACATCACGCACGTAATAAATTATCAATTGCCAAGTACTATGGATAACTATATACACAGAATTGGTAGAACTGGAAGAGCGGGTAAAGTTGGTAAGGCATTTACATTTATAAATTAAATAAACAGAATAACAAAATATGGCAAGGTCGCAAGAAACGTGGAATAAAAAAGAAAAAGAGAAGCAGCGTCAGAAAAAAAATGATGATAAGGCTAAGAAAAAAGAAGCCCGTCGGGATCAAACTACCAGTGGAAAATTGGAGGATATGATGGTTTACGTGGATGAGTTTGGAAGACTTACCGACGCTCCACCTGACGAAATGAAAAAGAAGGTAGAAATTAATGCCGAAGATATTGAAATTGGAATACCTAGAAGAGAAGCTGAAGACGAAGAAGATAAAGTTCGCGAAGGTAAAGTAGCATTTTATAATTCTGACAAAGGTTATGGTTTTATCCGCGATTTGAAATCACAAGAAAGTGTATTTGTGCATGTTAAATCGTTAACTGAACCAATTGCTGAGAATGATAAAGTATCTTTTGAAACAGAAAAAGGTCCGAAAGGTCCAATGGCAATTAACGTAAAGAAAATATAATATATTCTATAATTTTAGTCCTGCATTTTAGTGCAAAAAGTATTGTGAAATATTTATTTAGATTTTAAAAACCGTGTTTTGAACTTATCAAGACATGGTTTTTTTATTTCCGTCCAATTTAAATTTGCTATTTTCGTGAGAATTATCAATTTAAATGAAAGCATCACTCATAAATTTAAGGAATTAAAAGTACCAGTGTATGGGTAACACCAAAATGAATAAGCTCCAAAATATTGCGTTACTTGTTTGCGTTTTGGTTATTTCCGTACTCATATTACAAGGTGGTTTTAAAAACATAATTACATGGGATACTTTCGGGTATTATTTGTATCTGCCAATGATTTTTAATGGTGGAGGTTTAACTCATACCAACTTAGAATATTTTCAAGGAATAACTGATTTATACGACAACACTCCCTATTTCTATCAATTGGTTTTGGCTGAAAACGGAAATTATTTCACGAAATATACTTCAGGCTGGGCAGTTATGATGTCACCATTTTATTTTTTAGGAAATTTAATTTGTAGACTTAGTGGACAGCCTAATGACGGATTCTCACTTCCCTACCAATATTCAATAATTTTTGGTTCATGGTTTTATATGATATTGGGACTATATTATGTGAAAAAAATAATTAATAATTTCTTTGAAGATAAAGTTACAGCTCTCGTTTTGTTGATTTTGGTATTTGGAACAAATTATTTTTTCATGAGGTATGCAGCGATTGGTTCTTGCAATAATTTGGAATTTACCTTGCTGGCTATAATGATTTGGCAGACTATTAAATATCATGAAACATATTCTTGGAAAAATGCCGTCGCACTCGGTTTTGCAATTGGGTTGATTGGCTTAACTCGGCCACCAGACTTAATATTAGCATTAATACCTTTTGGCTGGAATGTAAAACAGTACGGAAACATAGTTAAGAAATTACTTTTTTTCTTTAGGGAGAAATTAATGCAAACTTTCACAATAATTATAATTCCTTGTTTGCTCTTATTGATACAATTTGCCTATTGGAAACATACCACTGGTCATTTCATTATTAACAGTTACGCCAATAATCCAGGGGAAGGAATGGATTGGAAAACACCTTATATTTGGCAGGTCTTGTTTAGTTTTAGGAAAGGCTGGTTTTTATATACTCCAATTATGTTGCTGGCGATTATTGGAATGTTTATTTGGATCAGAAAAAACAAACAACAAGGTTTTTATACAATACTTTGTTTGGCTATTTTTATATACGTTGTTTCTTGTTGGACCACTTGGTGGTATGCCGAAAGTTTTTCTCAAAGAGCCATGTTAGATATTTATCCTCTTTTGGCAATTGGCTTGGGAGCTTTTGTTTATTTCGCATTTAGTAGAAAAAGTATATTGCTGTTTTCTATATTATTTTTATTGGTTTCTTTCAATCTTTTTCAAACTTACCAAATTGATAAAGGCATATTACATACATCTAATATTACGAAAGATTATTATTTTTCAGTTTTTGGACAGCTCGAAAAGCCTACAGTTGAACAAAGAAAATTACTCCTGATTGATAGAGGTGAAAAACAGTACATTGGTTTTCAAAATCCAGAAGATTATGAAATATACTTCAATAAATATTATCCATTTACTCAAAACAATGTATTGGACAGTGTAAATTTATATTGTCCGGTTATAGATTTAAAAGTTTTTGAAATTAACAACTATGAACATTTTTGGCTCCAGGCAATTTACAAATACGAAGGTGATCAATCCGGATTAGAAGGAAAAGTTTTCAATGCGAGCGTGCTGCATGGTGGGAAAGGTTATAGTTACAATGGAAGATTTATTAACGATTCGCTTTTGGTACATGACAGCATTAAAAAAACAGTAACTTTCAATTACCTTAGTCCAAATTTTCGATCAGAAATAGATACAATTCGTGTTAATGTTTTCCGTGACTTTGGTCCACCGTTAAATTTAAAAGGAGCAGAGATAAAATTATATCGATTAAAAAAATAAAATGGTAACACGAAAACCTAAAATCACAAGAAAATTTTTCGGATTTACACACCCAGTAACTTTAAAATCTGTAATTTGAAATCGAAAATTAAGAAATAAAAGGATGCATTTCCTCTTCAATTTCTCTTCGCAGATCCATTAATTTTTTGGCGTAATTCTGAAGTCGTTTATCATGT
>JBBSUQ010000041.1:0-20448 GCA_038234235.1 Flavobacteriales bacterium | reverse complement strand
CTTTATGATGGTCAAGTTTGCCTTCCTTGTCTTTGGGTGCAGCCCACTTGCTCCATTGATATGCTGCGTCAATAATGTTTGTGTAAGCTTTGCCAGTTAGTTCGGCTGCTGTGGCTTTATCCTTTTCTAAGTCGTCCAAATATTTGAGGAACAACACCCAAGAAGTTTGCTCTACATAATCCAGTTCGCTACCGCAACCCGCGTCTTTGTGCAGTATGTCGTCTATATTTTTAAAGGTCTGTTCAAACATTATTTAATTCTGTTTTAAAATCATTATCAATAAACGCAAAAGTATCAATTTCTGCGGGTGCGTTGGCAAAAAAATGGCTCTTTTGGTTTTGCGAAGCTTTGGCAAGTGTGACGAACAGAAAAATGTACCATTTTGAACGGTTGCTTTTATTTGACGACATGTTTCAGTTTGCACGGAAATTTTAAAATGTGATGTAACAATTAAATTCAGCCAATGCTTAAATCTCCAAAGTCTACCTGCACTTTCCTGCACAACCATCTCCAAATATATAATTTTTTCCATAGAGCCTCCCAAAAATATTCCCAAAAAGAAACCACACCAAAACTCCACCACTCCAACAAAAAAATATTCTCCACCCAAATATGAAACAGCATTGCGAATGTTTTTCTATATTTGTTGCGTTCAAAATTTAAAATATTTTACATGGCTGTTAGTGCTTCTAAAACTCCACAAAAAACGACTAAAAAATCTGTGGCTACTGCTAAAAAACCTAAGTTTAGCAAAGAAACTTACGTGAAATGGTGGAAGGATATGCTCCTCATTAGAAAATTTGAAGAGAAAACCGGTCAACTCTATATTCAACAAAAGTTTGGTGGTTTCTGCCATTTGTATATCGGACAAGAAGCCATAGTGGTTGGTACTGCTAGCGCTTGCGAAAAAGGTGACAAGCACATGACGGCTTACAGAGATCATGGCCACCCGATTGCTTTGGGTACAGATCCTCGTGTTTTAATGGCTGAATTGTATGGTAGAACTACTGGTTGCTCTAAAGGTAAAGGTGGTTCCATGCACTTTTTTGATAAAAAGGTAAATTTTCTTGGTGGACACGGTATCGTTGGTGCGCAAATAGCTATGGGCGCCGGTGTTGCTTTCGCTGAAAAATATAATAAAACTAAAAATGTTGTCTGTGTTTCTATGGGCGATGGCGCAGTAAGACAAGGTGCTCTACACGAAACATTCAATATGGCCATGTTGTGGAAATTGCCAGTTATTTTTATAATTGAAAATAACAATTACGCAATGGGTACGAGTGTAGAACGTACAACAAACGTTACGGATTTAAGTAAAATTGGACTTTCGTACGAAATGCCTGCGGCAATTGTAGATGGTATGTCGCCAGAAGCTGTGCACGAAGCAATTGAAGCAGCGGCAACTAGAGCAAGAAAAGGCGACGGACCAACATTGTTGGATATCAGAACTTACAGATACAAAGGGCACTCGATGTCGGATCCTCAAAAATACAGAAGCAAAGAAGAAGTAAGCGATTGGCAATCAAAAGATCCAATCGGGCATTGTTTGAAAGTTATTCAAGACAACAAATGGATGACTGCCAAACAAATAGAAGAAACTGAAAACTGGGTGAAGAAAGAGGTAGAAGAATCTATAGAATTTGCAGAAAAGTCACCTTATCCAGAAGGAAAAGAATTGTATGAAGATGTTTATGCAGAACCAAATTATCCATTCATTATAGAATATTAAAAAAATTACAATGGCTGAAATAATATACATGCCCAAACTGAGCGACACCATGACAGAAGGTGTTGTTGCAGAATGGCTAAAAAAAGAAGGAGACCAAGTTTCTAACGGTGAACTTATCGCTGAAATTGAAACGGACAAAGCAACAATGGAATTTGAATCATTTTACGATGGTGTGTTGTTGTACATTGGGGTAGAGAAAGGAAAGGCAGCTCCTGTAAATTCTATTTTGGCCATTATTGGTGAAAAAGGAGAAGATGTAAAGAAAATTATTGCAGAAGCAGATGGCAAATCTGGCGATAAAGATTCTAAAGATTCAGATAAGTCGGAAGACAAAAAAGAAGATAAGTCTGATAAAATGGAAGATAAATCTGATAAAGAATCTTCTGATGATAATTCTAAAGATAAAGATTCTAAAAAAGAAGATTCTAAAAAAGAAAATAAGGATTCAGATGCAAAAGATACTGATTCAAAATCAGAATCAAATTCTGAGTCTAAATCAGAATCTGAATCAAAATCAGAAGGAAAAGAAGTACACAGCAACGAAAATACTAATGGTAGAATCATTGCTTCGCCCCTTGCAAGAAAATTAGCAGAAGAAAAAGGAATTGACATTCGCGAAGTTGGCGGAACAGGTGAGGGTGGACGTATCGTAAAAAGAGATGTAGATCATTTTACACCTTATACACCAGCCGACAGACCGTCGAGAACTTACAGTGCTCCAGTTGGCGAAGAATCTTACACAGAAGAGAATGTATCTCAAATGCGTAAAGTCATTGCGAAAAGATTAGCAGAAAGTAAATTTAGTGCGCCACATTTTTATCTTACAATGGATATTGATATGGACCAAGCAATTGCGGCTAGAACTTCGGTTAATTTAAACGAAGGCATAAAAATATCTTACAACGATATGGTTGTGAAAGCATGTGCTATGGCTTTGCGTCAGCATCCAAAAGTAAATTCTAGTTGGTTGGGCGATGTTATTCGTAGAAATCAACACATACACATTGGTGTTGCTGTTGCTGTGGATGAAGGTTTGTTAGTTCCTGTGGTACGTTTTGCAGATTCTAAAGGCTTGTCGCAAATTGGAGATGAGGTTAGAACTTTCGCGAAAAAAGCAAAAGAGAAAAAATTACAGCCACAAGATTGGGAAGGAAATACATTTACAATTTCTAACTTGGGAATGTTTGGTATTGAAGAGTTTACTGCGATTATTAATCCACCCGACGCTTGTATTTTGGCAGTTGGTGGTATAAAAAATGTGCCTGTCGTGAAAAACGGATTGGTAGTACCCGGAAATGTAATGAAAGTTACTTTGTCTTGCGACCATAGAGTTGTGGATGGCGCAACAGGAGCAGCATTTTTAAACACAATAAAATCGTTTCTGGAAAATCCGGTTATGATGCTGGTATAAGTTGCAAACGAGATTCTAAATATAAATTTAAAGGCTGTCCATAATACGACAGCCTTTTTTTAACCTTTTCAGTTCAGTAAAATATTTACATGTTCAGAGATTTAGAAATAATAGGTCAAAAAAGTTTAGAACGTGGAACGTATGAAAATTGCGTGTTTCAAAACTGTAATTTTCAAAAATTGGATTTGAGTCAGTTTGTGTTTGCCGAATGTGAGTTTGACAACTGCGACTTGAGCAATGCAAAGATTCGAGAAACTTCTTTCAAACAAGTCTTATTTACGCAATGCAAAATGCTGGGAATGCAGTTTGATCAGTGCAAGACGTTTTTATTGGAAATGGAATTTGAAGACTGCCAGTTAGATTATTCTGGATTTTATAAATTGGCATTAAAAAAAACAAATTTTGGAGGATCGTCATTAATAGAATGTGATTTTTCTGAGTGTCAGTTACAAGAAGCAAATTTTGAAGATTGCAATTTGGCCAGTTCTACTTTTGACAGAACGAACTTAGAAAAAGCGAATTTCTTGGGTGCGCAAAATTTCAGTATAAATCCATCTTCTAACAATATTAAACAAGCAATTTTTTCTAAAGACAATGTGCACTTACTTTTGCGCAGTTACGGAATAAAAATTCAATAAGGTTCTTGAAAATATTATGTTTTGCCTTGTTTTTAAACTGTATATTTACTAAGTATATTTTAGCGATTTCATTTTAATCTAGTTTACTGAAAGAATGTTTAAGTATTTTTTAATATTGTTTATTTTTATCACTGCTTGTAATTCCAATCAACAAGAGGAAGTGATTTCATTAGATGATTTAACGGGACATTCGGATAGATACAATGAAGATAGTTTAAAGAAAAATGGACAGGATAACGTAGATAAAGTAAAGGTTATACTTCCTGAATTTCTGCAACGTTTCGCAGACAGCACACAATTGTCAAATGAAAATTTTAATATTGTTGACTCGACAACCTTCACTGACAGATTTGGCGCGGATTCAACCTTAAAAATTATTTGGAGCAAAACTAATAACATGGATAACAATATCTTTGAGCAATCTTCCCTTTTTTATTGGCATTACAAAGATTCTACCCGTTGCACCAATGCCTTTTACAATTGGCTTGATTGTTTTGGGAAGTCTTGTAAATCTTTGAAAGTTAAAGACAACAAAAATTTACAAAAAGATTTTGCGAGCATTTGGGTTTCTGAGAAGGAAATTTATTATTTATCTTCCAATGAAAACTATAAAATTAGTGATCTAGAAAATCTTTTCAATAGAGAAAAAAAACTTACTTGGAAATATATTTTAGTTCAGAATAAAAATTCGGCGGCCAAGTGGTTTATGTACGATGATAAAAATAAATTAATAATAGCAAAATGAAAATAGTAAACAGAGGTTATATTTTAGTTTCTTACCAAAAAGCATACACTGCGTGGGTTTCGACATTTGATAACGATGAAGAATTGGGGGAGAGCAACGAAGCAAATGTATATTTGACAGATGAAGATTTTATTGAAGACGACCTTTTAATTGAACAAAATTTCAAAAAAATATTCAAAACCGAACTAAGTATGATAACTGATAATGAAAACGATTGGCCAGAAAAATTAAACAGAGAAACCTTCGATTCTTTTTTTACTTGTCAAACTGGAACTACCGTTTTTGACATTCATAAATCAGATCTTAAAACTTACAAAGACTGATAAGAATCTAGTTGAATTAAGTTAGAATTGTAATATCGGGCATCAAATGAAACTTCTTTGCCTATAAATTCTGGTTTTTCATACGCTTCATCTTCATTTAAAAGTTCTAGTTCGGCTATAATTAGGCCTTCCAATTTGTTTTCGAAAACATCAACCTCATAAAAGTGGGAGCCTGCAGGAATTAGGTAACGTATTTTCGTAATCACTTTTTGGCACATTTCAGAAATCATTGTTTCTGCATCTGAAAGCGGAATTTCATACTCGAATTCTGGTCTAGTAATTCCGATATTTTTCCCTTTTATAGTAAGAAAAGCTTGCGCATTATTCGATTCATTGGTAGAAGCAATAATTCTCACGCGCACCATGCATTCAATATCTTCGTTGAGGTATGCTTGTTTTATAATACTTCCTTCAGGTTTATCTATTGTTGCCCAAAGATCTTTGTTAACTAAAAACTTGCGTTCAATTTCTTTACCCAACCCATTTTATTTTGAAAAGAAGTTCTACTCTTTTAGAAATCTTAATTAATAATTAGTTACCGATACCAAGCTTAATACCAAGTTGAACGATATAATTTGTAAAATTTTCGTTTTCACTTCTCCAAACATTTATCGTTTGCCCTGTATTTTGATCGTAAGTTTGATCTACTCTATAGTAGTTGTTATTTTGATAACCCAAACCAAAACCAATAAAATAATCAACTGCAAAAGTAGGAGATAACCAATCTTGAACTCCTAAATTGAATATGAAACCAAATTGATTATTCGTTCCTCTTTGATCTTCTAGCTTATTAAAACTTATATAGTCATAAGAATAAACAGTATTGTAATTTCTAAATCTAAATTTAGGTGAAATATAGAATTTATTAAATACTTTATGATCTTCCATTGGGTAATAACGTAGTGCAGTACTAAAAAGGAAACCTATTGCCGAATTTTCGTTTGCTTCTGTATTATTTGGAAAAAAGTGGAAATTGTTTCTACCAATATTACTTACGGTTGGTCCAATTTCAAACTCTAAACTCATTCTTTCTTGCACTTTAAGCTCTAATCCAAAATTTATTTCACCAGCAAACATTTGAGTAGGACAGAATTTTACAGCCCAAGTGTTATCTACTTCAAAAGATTTTCTTTCTTTAGAGCTTGCTCTAGGACTTTTATAAGATTTATCAACAATAATTATTTGCTGCTCTTGCGCATAAGTCAAAACAGATGTAAAAAGAATGATAATTGTGGAAGTTAATTTCATAAGATCAATTTATTTAATGTTTGTGTTATTTTAAACGAAATTAAGTAAAAATTGGTTTGGTTTGAGATTTATTTTTTTGGAATGAGGTTTTTATGACTTGGTTGTGATTGAAGACTTTATTTTAAAGGTGTTGACGCTCAATAACTGTCCGGATTTTAATACTTAGTTAGTCTTCTTGAGTTTATCAAAATAAAACCGTTATTAATATGATATATAAAGTTAGTAAAGTTCTTAAAAATTCTAGTTGGACTTTTTCTTACATTGATAGTGCATACCCTTTTCTGTTTTTCTAAAAAAATGCTTTCGATCATCGGTCAATTTGATAATAAAACACAATGCATTGGAACCATAATCCCAACTTTGCATTCTGTGTGTTTCAGCACGGTACTTGTTTTTGTATAATGTCATCTTAGCATTTACTCAACAAAAAAAGCCAATTCCTAAAACAGAACTGGCTTTAATATATATATTATTTCTAAAAATTATCTTTTAGAAATTTCAACATAATCTCTATTGGTTTCACCCGTATAAATCTGACGTGGACGACCAATTGGTTCTCCGTTTTCTACCATTTCTTTCCATTGTGCTATCCAACCTGGTAAACGACCTATTGCAAACATTACTGTAAACATTTCTGTAGGAATTCCCAAAGCTCTATAAATAATTCCTGAATAGAAATCTACGTTTGGATATAAGTTTCTAGCTTTGAAATATTCGTCTTCCAATGCTACTTTCTCTAACTTTTTAGCGATATCTAACATAGGATCTTTAACTCCTAATTTTTCCAATACATCATCACAAGCTTTTTTAATTATCGTAGCACGCGGATCAAAGTTTTTGTAAACTCTGTGTCCGAAGCCCATCAATCTAAAGCTATCGTCTTTGTCTTTTGCTTTTGCAACCCATTTATCAACATCTCCACCATCTTCGTGAATTTGTGTCAGCATTTCTATTACTGCTTGGTTTGCTCCACCGTGCAATGGTCCCCAAAGTGCAGAAATACCAGCTGAAACGGCTGCATATAAATTTACTTGAGAAGAACCAACGATTCTTACTGTAGATGTTGAACAGTTTTGCTCGTGATCTGCATGCAGTATCAATAATTTATTTAATGCTGTTGAAATAATTGGATCAATTTTATAATCTTCTGTTGGCATCGCAAACATCATGTGCATAAAGTTAGAGCAGTAATCATACTCATTTTTAGGATACATGAATGGATGCCTGATAGCATTTTTATAAGACCACGCCGCCAAAGTAGGTAATTTAGCTAGTAATCTCATTACCGTAAGATCTTTAGCTTCTTCAGTTCTTTTTGAGTCTTGTGATTCTGGATAGAAAGTACTTAAGGAGCAAACCATAGAACCAAGAACAGCCATAGGATGCGCTTTTGCTGGATAAGCTTCAAAAAATTGTTTCATGTCTTCATGAACCAATGTATGTTTTGTAATATTATACGTGAAGGTATCTAGCTGTTCTTGAGTAGGTAATGAACCATAAATCAATAAATAAGCTACTTCAATGAAAGTTGCTTTTTCAGCCAATTGCTCTATTGGATAACCTCTGTAATGAAGAATTCCTTCTTCACCATCTAAAAAGGTAATCGTTGAGGTACATGCACCTGTATTTTTGTAACCTTGATCCAAAGTAACATAACCGGTTGCACTGCGAAGCGTGCTAATATCTATCGCTTTTTCTTTTTCTGTTCCTTCTATAACAGGAAATTCATAAGTTTTTCCTTCTAATTCTAGCTTTGCAATTTCGCCCATTTTCTTATCTAAATTTTAATTTTTGGATTCTGACGCTAAATTAATTAAAGTATTTATTTATACACATGATTTTGGATAAAATATTAATTAAGTTTTTACTTTTTTAATTTAAATTATTTTACGACTTCATTATCGTATTCTCAATCGACGAATAAAAATGTAATTTATAAGTTTTTTAAAGTATATTCAAACATCATATTAAATAAATGATTTCTTGTGTTTCCACCATATATTCCGTGATTTTTATTCGGATATATGAATAAATCAAATTGCTTGTCAGCTTCAACCAAAGCAGTTGTCATTTCCATAGTGTTCTGGTAATGGACATTGTCGTCTCCGGATCCATGGATTAATAAATAATTGCCTTGTAAGTAATTTACAAAATTAATTGGCGAATTGTCATCGTATCCTTTGGCGTTTTCTTCTGGAGTGCGCATAAATCTTTCAGTATAAATATTGTCATAATAGCGCCAATTTGTAACTGGTGCAACTGCAATTCCCATTTTAAATGTTCCTTTGCCCTTTGTCATTGCTAGTGAAGACATAAATCCACCATAACTCCAACCCATTATTCCAATTCTTGAAGGATCAACATAATCCAATTTTCCTAAATTTTTAGCGACAGCAATAATATCTTCTGTTTCTAATTTTCCTAATTGTAAGTAAGTAGATTTTTTAAAATCCGCCCCGCGATACATGGTTCCTCTTGGATCTACAGAAATTATAATGTAACCATTTTGAGCCAATAACTGGTGGTACATATAATCCATTCCTCCCCAGGTATTTTTAACCATGTTTGACCCCGGGCCGCCATAAACATTCATGTAAACTGGATATTTTTTGGTTGGATCAAAATTGGCGGGTTTTATTATCCACGCATTCAAATCACATTCTTCACCTCTTAATTGAATAAATTCTTTTTTACTGAGGTTAAATGATTTTAGTTTGTTGCGCAACACAACATTGTCTTCCAATACTTGCAACTCTTTTCCTTCAGCATCGCACAATATATAAACTGGAGGAGTGTTGGCATCTGAAAATGACTTCACAAAATATTTCATTCCTTCAGCAAATTCTGCATCATTCCAACCTTCTGTTGCGCTCAAAAGTTTTGTTTTTTTACCGTTTAAGTCGGTTTTGAAGATCGCTTTATTTATAGCTCCACGAGAAGATGCTGTAAAAAACACTTGGCCATCTTGCTCATCTACTCCTAAAAATTCTATTACATCACAATCGCCTTTTGTTATTGCCTTGCTTTTTCCATCAAAACCCAAAGCGTATATTTGGTTATACCCACTACTTTCACTGGTTCTAAGTATAGTTTTGCCATCTGCTAGAATCAATAAATTATCATCAATTTCCACATACGCCTTATCTTCTTCTTCAAAAAACATTTTAGATTTCCAAATCGAATTTTCACTTTCAACCAAATAATATTTTAAATGATTTTGATGTCTATTTAAAGTTTGCACAACCAATTGATTTGCTTTATCAGACCATTTCATTCTTGGAATATATTCGTATTCTCCTAAGGGAATATTTTGCGTTTTGTTGTCAGTCAAAGAATACATCATGCAACTCACTTTCGAATTATCTTCACCAGCTTTGGGATATTTAAAGGTGTATGGATCAGGATAAAGTGTTTCAAAAAAAGTGAGTGTAAAGTCGTGTACTTTGGATTCATTGAATTTCAAATAAGCAATATTTTTAGAATCGGGTGACCAATCAAACGCTTTGGTGATTGAAAATTCTTCTTCGTAAACCCAGTCTGTTGTTCCATTTATTATGTTGTTAAAAGCCCCATCTTGTGTAACTTGAGTAACTTTTCCGTCTGTAAGATTTTTTATATAAATATTATTTTTATGAATATAAGCTACTTTATTTCCATCGGGAGAATATTCTGCGAGTGTTTGTGGTGAATGAACGGGATCAAGGGGTTCAAATTTAGAACTCTTAGCGTCGAAAAGATAAAATTCGGCATTGTAACTTCTTCTGTAAATAGATTCTGTGTTTGTAGCAATTAATATTTTCGATTCGTCTGAATTAAAATAATAAGAATCTATTGCTATACCTGTTCCATTGACTAAACCATTTTTATTATTGAAAATTTCTTTTTCGATATTTTTGCCTGAATAGTCTAAAACTACAATTCTATCTTCGGCGCCCACTCTAACTAACTTTGTGTAATTTAAACCATCTTTCATTCCATTAAATCCTGAAAAACCTTTAGGATAAAATTGATACTCTTTCCAAATTTTTTCAACACTCAATGTTTGAGCGAAAGGAGATAAAATAATTGTAAAAATGAATAAAAAAAGGAGTAAGTAATTTTTCTTGAAATTAGCCATAGCACAATGTTTTTAAGGAGTCCAAAAATAATTAAACTTTCATTAACAAAAAAGATTTTACTGTATTTCTCTAAACAATGTTATGGTTTATCAACAAAATTCAACAAAGATTAAACCATTTGTTAACAATTCGGTAATGTATTATCTGTTAAAATGTCCTAATTTTGCACCGTAAGTTTATCGGTGTCCTCCTTGATTTTTGTGCAAAGTATACTGTTTGGCAAATTGAAACCACAGATAAATGTTAAAAGGGTGAATAGAAATTTAAAATGAAATTTGATATTTTACTTAGCGAAAATGTAATTATTACTTACAATTTCTATATGATAAAATCAAGGATGTGTTTCCCCAATGCTAAATTCGCCAATTCCAATTTGCCCAATTCAATAATGTATTTTTCTAATTTTAAAAAATAATATCACATGAAAAAATCTTTACTTTTTTTAAGTCTGGTTGCAGGAACAATGAGTTTCGCTCAAACCTGTAATGAAATTTTTATTTCGGAGTATGTAGAGGGATGGAGCAATAATAAAGCTCTTGAAATTTACAATCCAACTGCAAACGCAATTGATTTAAGTCAGTATTTTGTATCCAGATATTCTAATGGTGCTACTTTAGCCTCTGCGGGTACTTCAGTGCAATTAAGTGGTTCAATTCCAGCTTACGGAACATACGTGGCGGTACTTGATAAACAAGATCCAAATGGAACAGGACAAGAAGCGCCAGTTTGGGATTCTTTACAAGCAAAAGCCGATGGGTTTTATTGTCCAGTTTACAACACAACCAACGCTTTTTACTTCAATGGAAATGATGCATTAGTTCTTGCTAAAGGAACAGTGGCAAATTTGCAAAATGCAGTTTTAGTTGATGTATTTGGTAAAATTGGTCAGGATCCAGTGAATGCAGCA
Source organism: Flavobacteriales bacterium (assembly GCA_038234235.1). Taxonomy (GTDB): domain Bacteria; phylum Bacteroidota; class Bacteroidia; order Flavobacteriales_D; family Crocinitomicaceae; genus JBBSUQ01. The sequence continues at coordinate 9,329 of JBBSUQ010000041.1, read as the reverse complement.
GCAGGAACAAATGGTTGGTCATCAATTGCACCTTACAACATGACTTCAGGAAATCCAAATGATAAAGTTGTTACAGAAGATCATTCTATGATTAGAAAAGCAAATGTACTAGTTGGGAAAAATAGCCCAGCTGAAGTTTTTGGCGGAACTTATGTTTTTAATCCTTTGTTGCAGTATGATTCTATTCCAGCAGTAATTCCAAGAACGGATGGTGCAGGAAATATCATTTACCAACAGGATGGTGTAACACCACAGTGGGAAGGAAACTGGGAATCTCTTGGTTCGCATACTTGTAACTGCGCGCCATTAAGTGTGAAGAAAATTGAAACTGAAAACGTTCTTATTTATCCTAATCCGACAGAAGGAGTAATTACTTTTAGAAATATAGAAAACTATACTGAGATTTTAGTATTCAATTCTTTAGGTCAAAAAATTGATAGCATCAACACAAACAGCAAATCTGTTTTGAATTATAACTTAGGAGATAGAACTGGAGTTTATATGATTAAACTTACAGATGCCAAAGGAAATCAAGTTACAAAAAGAATTATAGTTAAATAATTATTTTTTACTAAAATATAGCCGTAATACTTAAAAAAATTACGGCTTTTTTTTGAAATTATATGAAGTATATTTTACTTTTATTTCTTATCGCTGTATCTCTGTTTAGTGTTGCTCAAAATTCTGGAACACTTACAGGAACAGTAATAGACAATCAAAATTTAGAGCCAGTTATTGGTGCTAAAATTAAAATTGGCAACTTTAGAGCAACAACAGATTTGGATGGCGTTTACGAAATCTCAGGAATTCCCTATGGTGAATATGAATTGGTAACAACAATGCTTTCTTTTGATTCTGTTGTTTTCGTTATTCTAATTAGTGAACCCAATGTAAGACAAGATATCTACCTTGGAACAGTAATGGAAGTTGAAGAAACTACCATTATCGCTGCAATTGCTCAAGATAGAAAAACTCCCGTTGCTGTAACTACACTTGATAAAAAAGAAATTCAACAAGAACTCGGTTCTCGAGATTTGCCCATGATTTTAAATTCAAAACCAGGTGTCTACGCAACACAGCAAGGTGGAGGAGACGGTGATGCAAGAATTACCTTACGTGGATTTGATCAACGAAATATCGGGGTAATGATAGATGGCGTTCCCGTTAACGACATGGAAAACGGTCAAGTTTATTGGTCAAATTGGTTTGGGTTGGATGCTATAACTAAGCAAATTCAAATTCAACGTGGATTGAGTGCTACAAAAATATCAATGCCTTCTGTTGGTGGAACAATGAATATTTTAACTGATAATACTGCTGGAGACCAAGAAATTAAATTTCAACAAGAATATGGATCGGGAACGTTTTTAAGGTCTTCAATTTCTTATAAATCCGGTACACTTAAAAATGGTTGGGGTGTGCTGGCATCTGGTTCATACAAAAATGGAAATGGTTGGGTGGACGGTTTACAAACCGAAGGAGCTTTTTATTATTTAAAGGTTCAAAAAAAATACAAAGAACATATTATTTCATTAAGTGGTTTTGGTGCACCACAAAGACATGGTCAGCGTTCTTTTGCACAACCAATCTCTTATTGGGATAAAGAATATGGACGTAAATTATTTAAAGGTTCAGATGAATTGTATGATTATTTGGTTTATTACAATCAGAATAAAAACTCAATATCATCCGAACAATACAACAATGATCTTAAATCTTATAGTTTAGATTCAAATTCGGTTCAAAAATACTTTGTTGACTTTGTTGATACTACGGGAGCTGAAAACTTAGGAAGAAGATACAACCAGCATTATGGTTACATACCAGTTGCGGGGGTTGGAGATAGCGTCGTTCTTAATGAAAGATCAAATTATTACCACAAACCTCAAATAACTCTTCGAGATTTTTGGAAAATTAGTAACAGAATGTCGTGGACAAATGTTCTTTATGCTTCAATAGGAAGAGGCGGCGGAACACGTGCTCGAAATCCAAGTGCACTAATTTACAATGAGGAAAGAACTATAGATTGGGTTCAGATTATTGATAACAATAGATACAAACAACTATTTGGACAGATTTTTAGCACCGCGGATGCAACTTACGATCCTACAAAATTTAAATCTTCTCAAATTCTTACTTCTTCAGTTAACAATCACAATTGGTACGGAGGAATTTCGCAGGTCGATTTAAAACTTTCTGAATACCTAGATTTTTCTGGAGGAATTGATTACAGATTTTACAAAGGAGAACACTATGTACAAATAACCGATTTACTTGGTGGTGACTATTTCGTTAATGATGCCAATCAAAATGACACATCATCAATGAAAGTTGTAGGCGATAAAATTGGCTGGTATCCATACCACAACCATAGAGTTGGATACGTGGCGTGGCTTGGAGGATACGGACAATTAGAATATTCAAAAGATAAGTTGACAACCTTCGTTAATATTTCTGTAGTTACCAATACGTATAAGGGAATTGATTATTTCCAGAAAAAAGAATTACATGTTGATGGACAAATATTTTATGTTGGTGCCAATGATACTTTAAATTATAACGGAAAAACTTACACCAATGATTCACCTGACTTAATTTATAATCAAACAGATTGGACAACAAAACTCGGTGCAACTTTCAAAGCTGGATTGAATTATAATTTTACAGACAAATCAAATGCCTTTATAAATTTAGGTTACTTGAGTAGAACACCATTGTACAGTAATGTAATTGACAATGGAACAAATAGATATTTCGAAGAAATTGTAAATGAAAATATTTATGCTTTTGAGGCAGGTTATGGTTTCAGATCTAAGAAATTTTCTGCTAATTTAAATTCTTATTTCACTTATTGGCAAAATAAACCTTTCCCTTTTGGAGTGCAAGTGCCAGATCCTAACGATCCAACAACCTTTGTAACTGCAAATGTTAATGGTATGGATGCTTTGCACATGGGAATTGAGTTTGATGGAGTTTATACTTTAACTAAAACTTTAAGCCTAGAAGGAATGGCATCTTACGGAGATTGGACTTGGCAAAGTGCTGAAACTATTGATGTAGTGGGCACTAAATTTACCTTTGATGCAAAAGGAGTTCACGTAGGAGATGCGGCGCAGTCTAGTTATGCGTTAAGTTTAAATCAAAAATATGGTAAGGGAGGTTATTTTAAAGTAAGATACACTTATTTTGACCGTAATTATTCCAATTTTGATCCATTTAGTTTAAAAGGCGCAAATGCAGGAAGAGATTCATGGCAAATACCAGATTATGGTTTATTAAGTTTACATACAGGATACAATTTCAAATTTAAAAATAAAAATGTATTTTCTGTAAGAGGAAATATTTACAATCTTTTAAATACCACTTATATCTCTGATGCCACAAATAACAGAAATGGCTCAGATTTTAATGCAAATTCTGCGACCGTATATTTAGGTCCGGGGTTAACTTTTAATGTTGCAGTTTCTTATGAATTTTAATTTAAAAAAAATGATGATTAAAAAATTAATTTTTGTTTCGACTTTGGTGCTTTCAGCATTCACAGCGAACAGTCAAATTACAATTGCTGCTGCAAGGGCTGCAGGAGTTGGACAAACAGTTACCATTAGAGGAATTGTTACAAACGGATCTGAACTAGGAAGTATCCGTTATATTCAAGATGGAACCGCTGGTATTGCAGTTTTCTCTACAGCAATTAATTCTGTTGTGAGATACGATTCTATAATGGTTACGGGTCAAATTACCGAATTTAATGGTTTGTTAGAAATTTCAAACAGTGTAGTTCTGAATAATAATTATGGACAGGCAAATGTTATTCCTTCTCCATTGCAAGTTCCTATTACTGCAGTTAATGAAACTATAGAAGGACAATATATAAGAATAGATAATGTCACTTTTGTACAATCTGGAAATTTTGCAGCTGGTAGCACAACAGTTCAGGTAACTGATGGAAGTCAAAATCTTGATGTTAGAATAAATGGATCAACAAACATTGACGGAACTGCAATTCCTACAGGTCCAGTTTCTATTTTTGGTTTGGTGGGCCAGTTCAATACTAATTATCAAATTGTGCCGAGAGCTGTAAATGATATTATTGCTTACGTTGCGCCTACAATTGAAATAAACGTTTCAATTAATACGGCGACTGTTTTAACGGGAACTAATTATTTTAATGGAAATACTACCACAATTCCTGTGAAAATTGAAAATTTTGGTGTAAATAATATGACCATTTCTTCTGCTAATTTCACTGGTCCGGATGCCGGAAATTACAGCATTACAATTCCTGCGAATACCATAATTGCAGGAGGTACTTCACAAACATTTAATGTAACTTTTACTCCAGGTACTCCGGGTTCTAAATTTGCAACTTTAAATATTAACAACGATGATGCAGATGAAAATCCATATTTAATAAATTTTGAAGGTGTTGGAACTGATAATTTAGCAACACAACCAACTACCAATGCAACTAATATTGTTTTTAATAACGTAAAAACTTATACGTTGGCAGGTTCATATACTGCAGGAACAGGTGCGACAAAATATTTGGTGTTGTGGAAAAATGGAAGTCCAATAACGGGAGTTCCTGTTGATGGGACAACTTATTTAAGAGGAGATGTTGTAGGTGACGCAAATGTTGCTTATTCCGGAACGAGTACAGCATTTACTCCTAGAGGTATTATTGCAAATCAAACTTATTATTTTGCAGTTTATGCTTACAACGGACAAGGTGGATTTGAAAATTACCTTACTACGACCCCAGCAACTGGCAATGTAACAAGTTTAGGTCAACAGATCAATAATTATTACAATACAGTAGACGCCAATGTTTCTACATTCATAAACGATTTAGGTGCTTTGGTAAATCCTCACACAATGATATCTTATTTCAATTACAAGCAAACCATGATTGCAGAGTTTGAAGCGAAAGATACCGTTAATGGAGATTCTTATGTAACTTGTGCTTATTCTGGACAGAAAAAAGTTTACACTGGTTCTTTTGATTGGACAGCCAATAATTTCAGTAGAGAACATGTATATGCTCATTCTTGGATGCCGTCAAACCCTGCTGATAGCCCTGAAAAACCAGAATATACAGATCAACACAATTTATTGCCAACAAATTTTAGCAATGTAAATTCAGTGAGAAGCAATTATCCTTTAGGAGTGGTTGTTACAGTGCAGTCGACATATTTGGGAGCTAAATTCGGATTAAATGCAAATGGCGAAACAGTTTATGAGCCAAGAGATGACATGAAAGGTAATGCAGCGAGAAGTATGATGTATGAAGCTATAGCTTACAATGGAATTAACGGACAAAACTGGAAATTTAAAAACCCGATTTCAAACATACCTTTTATTCCTTATGGACAGGATCAAGATGTTTTGAAACAATGGCACATGCAAGATTTACCGGATAATTATGAAATTGCAAGAAACGAATATATTTACAATGTTCAAGGAAATAGAAACCCGTTTATTGACTCAGTTGATTACGCTTGTCGTGTTGATTTTACTACGATGAACTACATATCTTCTTGTAATTTAGGTATCAATGAAAATACTGAAGTAGCATTAACTATTTATCCAAATCCGGCAGATAACCAAATGTTTGTAAATGCTTTAAACACAAATATTATTTCTTATACTTTAGTTGACATGCAAGGAAGAGAAGTTCAAACTTCAAACTTAGTTGATGACACTTTTGTTACCATTAATGTTAGTCAGTTTGAAGCGGGAACTTACGTTTTAAAAGTTGATACAGCTAAAGGTTCAGTTCAAAAAATGATTGTTGTAAGATAATCGCATTTTAATGTTTAGTTTTTGAAATTATTCAAATACATATTATTTTCTATCATTGGAGCAGGTCTGTTGGCCTGCTCTTCTGCTAAATATATAAATTTTCAAGGGGAGAAATACGATGTAGTTGCCCAAAATGAAATTGAAACACCACTTGCCAAAATGATTGTTCCATATAGAGATTCAATGCAAGCCGAGATGAATGAGATTTTGGCTATGGCACCTCAAAATATGTTGATCAGTCGACCGTCTGGAAGTTTAAATAATTGGGTAGCAGATGCAGTTCAAGATTTCGCAAAGAAATACGTACCCGATACCAACAATTATTTTACCTTATTAAATTTTGGAGGTTTAAGAACTGTTCTAGATTCAGGAGCAATAACAATTGGTGATATTTACAGACTAATGCCATTTGACAATTTAGTTGTATTGGTAGAAATTGATGTAAGTAATTTAGCTGAAATTGAAGCCTATTTACAGAAATCAGGAGGCGAACCAATTGCGGGTGCACAACTAATTAACGGTAAATTTGCAATGAACACCCAAGCTAAAACTATTTGGATTGCTACTTCAGATTATTTAGCAAATGGCGGGGATAAGATGAATTTTTTTAAAAATCCAATTAGAACAATTCAAACCGATATTTTAATGCGAGATGTTTTGCTCAAAGCGGCAAAAATACAAGGGGTTTTGAAAGTTGATAATTCTGTAAGAATCGGTTTATGAAAAGAAAAGAATTTATACGTTCTAGCTTTTTACTCGGATCAGGACTGGCGCTTGTACCGAAATTTTTTGCTCAAGACATAATACCATCTTCCAATCAGACTAAAAAATTCAAAAAACTAACAATACTTCACACCAACGATACTCACTCACAAATAGATCCATTTCCCATGACGCATTCTAAATTTCCAGGAATGGGCGGAGTTGTGGCGAGACAAACAATCATAGAAAAAGTAAGAAGTGAAGAAAGTAATGTTTTGTTGCTTGACGCAGGCGATATTTTTCAAGGAACACCTTATTTCAATAAATACCATGGAGTGTTAGAAATGAAAGTAATGACTGCACTCAAATACGATGCATCCACAATGGGTAATCATGATTTTGATGCCGGATTGGACGGATTTTTAAAAGCAAAAAAAGAGGCGAACTTTCCATTTTTATGCAGCAATTATAATTTTGAAAAAACCATTTTAAATAGTCAAACAATAGAAAATACCATTATTGAAAAAGATGGAATTAAAATTGGAATTTTTGGGTTAGGAGTTGAATTGGAAGGTTTAGTTCCCGATAATAAATTTGGCGATACTGTTTATTTAAATCCGATAGAAGTTGCCATCGGTCAAGTGAAAAAACTCCAAGGACAAAACTGCGATCTGATAATATGTCTGAGTCATTTAGGTTATGAATATGAAAATGCAGACAAAATAAGCGACAAAATATTGGCACAAGAAACCGCTGGAATACATTTAATTATTGGCGGCCATACGCACACATTTTTAGCTGAACCAACAATCATGACGAATTCGGCAGGAGAAAAAGTGATCATCAACCAAATGGGTTGGGCAGGCGTTAATTTAGGCAGAATAGATTTTTATTTCGAGGAACAAATGCGTGCGGTTGGCGGTTTGGTGAAGGTTGGATAACGGTTTTGCTTATAGGGACGTCGATTCATCGCGTCTTTGCGATAAACCCGGTTGCGTCTGCGACAATTCCAGTTGCGGTCCCGGAATTCAAACCTGGTTGCTTACCGCAAAGCAAAACAGTTTGCGTCCCGCAAACAAAACCATCGCGTCCCGAAAACAAAACCATTGCGTCCCGAAAACAAAACCATCGCGTCCCGAAAACGAAACAATGCAAAACAAATTGACCCGAAAACAAAACCATCGCGTCCCGAAACCGAAGTCAAAAAATCTGTAGTATTAAAATTGATGGAAAAAATAAATTCAAAAAATTTTGTTTATTATTAAAAATGTGCTTACTTTGTAATAACAATATTGACATTATGATAGCTTCAATAATAAAAATTGGTAATTCTAAAGGTTTGCGTCTAAGCAAAACAATTCTTGAAAAATATGATATACAAGATAGTTTTGAAATAATTCTTGAGAAAGATCAAATAATTTTAAAACCTATTGCTGAACCTAGAAAAAATTGGGAAATAAAATTTAAAGAAATGAATAAAAACGGAGATGATCATTTACTTATGAACGATGTTTTTGACGATGAAAATTTAGAAGAATGGATTTAGATCAATACAAAATTGTACTTGTGAATTTAGATCCGACCATCGGTAGTGAGATTAAAAAAACAAGACCTTGCGTAATTATTTCTCCAAATGAAATGAATAAATATTTAGCAACAATTGTACTCGCTCCGATGACTACAAATTTAAAAAAATATCCAACACGAATATCTGTTATACATAATGAAAAAAGAGGAATGATTGCAATTGACCAGCTCAGAACAGTCGATAAATCAAGAGTTGTTAAAGTGTATGCGAAATTAAAAGAATCGGAAATTCAAAAATGTAAATCTGTCATTAAAGAAACATTTGTAGATTAAGTAGTCAGCCCTTAAAAGTATTTAAATATTTAATTGTTAATAATTTAACTGAAAAATATATTGTTTATATATACCGAAAACTGTATATTTAAATAAATTTGCAATAGTAAATACATTTGTTTATTTTTGAGTATGAAAATTTCAGATTTTGATATTGATGAAATCAAGGCAATTTGTATAAAGAACAATGTAAAATCTCTTTTTGCCTTTGGTTCAGTTACCCGTGAGGATTTTAATGATTCATCTGATATCGATATGTTGGTTGATTTCGAAGAAAAAGACCCATTTAAATATACGGATTTATATTTCAGTCTAAAATATAGATTGGAGGAAATTTTTAAAAGAAAAGTTGATTTAATTGAAGAAAGGGCAATTAAAAATGTCTATTTCAGGAAAGAATTAAATTCAACAAAGGTTCAAGTTTATGGACAATAAAGTAAAATCTTGTCTTTTAGATATTCAAATAAGCATTGATGAAATATATTTATTTTTGGATAATTGTAATGATTTCCAGGAATACAGGAAGGATTTAAAAACTAAAAAAGCTGTAGAAAGAAACTTAGTAATAATTGGAGAAGCTGTAAATAGAATTTTTAAATTGGATAGTAATATACAAATAGAAAATGCCCGAAACATTGTAAATACTCGAAATAGAATTATTCATAGCTATGATAATATTTCTGACGAAGTCATTTGGACAATAGTATCACGAGAATTGAAATCTTTGAGAAGTCAGGTTGTAAATCTTTTAATGCAAGCTGAATAATCAATCTTATTTATGAACAGATGGGATTTTTTATTGGTTTATCGTAGGGACGTCGATTCATCGCGTCCCTACGATAAACCCTACGTCCCTACGATAAACCCTACATCCCTACGATAAACCCTACGTCCCTACGATAAACCCTACATCCCTGCGATAAACCACGTCCCACGACAACCCTACGTCCCACGACAACCCT
>JBBSUQ010000040.1:0-20637 GCA_038234235.1 Flavobacteriales bacterium | reverse complement strand
AGTTTAGTAATATATGTACACTTATTAAGTTCTATAATGTGGTAATTGCGAAAATTTTTGTTGATGTTTTAGTAATTGTTTATTAATTGCCGGTTGTAAAAATTAATTCGGAGATATTTTCATCATTAAAAAATTCATTTGAAACTTCAAGTAAATCTGAAGCGGTAAGCTTATCAATTGATTTATAAATTTCTTCAATGCTGTCAATTTGATCAAAAAGTAATAAACTTTTTCCAAGTCCAAGCATTAGTCCGTTGTTTCCGTCCAAACCAAGTGCTATTTGACCTTTCAGTTGTTCTTTGGCTGTTGAAAGTTGAAGAAATCCGAGTTTTTTAGTTCGAAGGATTTGTAATTCTTTGTACACCAGTTTGAGTGATTTTTCTAGATATCGTTCATCTGTTCCGAAATATATATTCCAATATCCCACATCAACATACGGATTGTAATTGGCTTCAATATTATAGGCAAATCCATATTTTTCTCGAATTGAAAGTATTAGTCTGGAGTTTAATGCTGGACCGCCTAGCACGTTACTAACCAAAGTCATTGCTCGGCGCTTCTCATCCACATATCCTGGGGCCATTCCGCCAATAACTGCATGCACTTGATAATTGGCTTCTTTAGAACGAATTTTGAATTTTTCTACGGTTGAAAAGTCATTTTGAATATCGATATGATCGTTGTTCTTTACAGTTCCAAAAAATTCTTCTAAAGTTTTTTTTACTTGGTTCAGGCTCAAATCTCCAACAAAAGATATTACCATTTTTTCTGCAACAAAGAATCTTGAAATATAATTTTTTAAATTTTCAGCTGTAAATCCTTGAACAGTTTCTTTGGTACCTAAAATATTATTTCCCAGCGCATGACCTTTGAAAAGATATTCTTCAAAATCGTCAAAAATCTTGTCGCTTGGACTATCCAAGTAGGAATTTAATTCATCCAAAATAATTTCTTTTTCCTTATGAATTTCCTTCTCCGGAAAGGTAGAATTGCAAATAATATCAGATAAAAGTTCAGTCGATCTGCGGAAATGATTTTTCGTAAATGAAGCATAAATACACATTTCTTCTTTCGAAGTGTAAGCGTTTAATTCTCCACCAACTGAGTCTAGTCTTGATAAAATATGATAGGCTTTTCTTCTGGTTGTTCCTTTAAAAATGCAATGTTCTAAAAAATGGGCTAATCCTTCCTCCCCTTCTTGTTCAAATCGTGATCCCGCTAAAATCGTGACTCCCAAATGTGCGACATAAGATGGAGCGTGCAAATACACAACACGAATTTTATTCGACAACTCAAAAATTTCAGGTTTAATTTCAAGCATTTTTTTTAGGGATTGAGTCTTTTAATTTTCCAAGAATCATCAGGCTGTTTTTCGAATACAAATCTGTCGTGAAGTCGAGATTTTCTACCTTGCCAAAATTCTATTTCTTGTGCTTGAATTGCATAACCTCCCCAAAAATTAGGTCTAGGTATAAAATCCGGAAATTTATCGTCAAACTCTTTAATTTTTTCATCAAGTTCATCTCTACTTTTCAAAACCTCACTTTGATTTGATGCCCATGCCCCTAATTGACTTTCTCTCGGTCGACTCGCAAAATAACTGTCGCTTCTTTCTTCTGATATTTTTACAGCTTTACCACTAATTCTTACTTGTCTTTCAAGTTCTTTCCAGAAAAAAACAGCAGAAACCAAAGGATTTTGTTCTATATCTTCTCCTTTTTTAGAAAGATAATTCGTGTAAAACACAAACTCTTGATTAGCGAACTCTTTTAAATAAACTACCCTTGCCGAAGGTTGAAATTTTTTATCGGCCGTTGAAAGTAAAAAAGCATTTACTTCTGAAATTTCTTTATCAAAAGCTTCTTTGTACCAAATATCAAATAAATTAAAAGGATTCTCAAATTCTGGTCGTTCCAATTTATTTTTATTAAAATTCGAATGGTCGTTTCTCAGTTCTTCTAGATAATCCTTCATTTACTCAATAACTAAATCTATTTGGGTCAATATTTTATCGATTAATCTTTGTTATACTCGTCTTCTAAATGGCTAGATTCTTCATCTTCAACATCATCTTCATCACTTCCTGAGGCTGAAAACACTTTACTTTTTGAAGTATTTTTTTCATGTTCTTCAATAGAAGTTCTGCTTAATTCCTTGTCTAAATTTTCAGCATAAGGAAAAATATCCACAATAGGAGAAATAACGATAGAAGGAATTTCAAAATCGGCCATTAATGTAGAAAGACTTTCTTGCATGCGCTCGTAAGCCTGTTTAACAGAATTGGCAGAAACAAGAAAATTTTGGGAAACCTTTTTGGATTTTTCACCTTCTCCATCTACACTTTCATAAGTGATTTTACATTTATACCAAACATCAGCATCTTCATAATGAAAAATGTCATGCACTTCAGTTCGAGAAATGCTTATCACATTAAACTCGCCTCTAATTATTGATCCAAGCTCTTCATAAACTCTCGCTTCGGCATCAGTAAAGGTCATTGAAGCCATTAAATAAGGTTCAGAAACTCTTTTAAAACTGCCATTTTCCAGTTGTTTAGTATATTTTACTTTTACGGTAAACCAAGTATTCATAATTTCTTAAAATTGAATTGTAAAATTAGTAAAATGATAATTTTTAAGATTGATAAATTGTCAATAGTTACTAACAAAATGTGGCTTTTTATTAAAGACGGAAATCCAAAAAAAAGTATTATGATTATAAATTAAATAAAACTATAAAATACTGATGCTAAATTAGTATTTAATTTGTAGATTTGTCGCTTACAATTAAATTAAAAAACCAATGAAAAGAAAATTGCTTAAAAAGCCATGTCCCGTGTGTAATGGTCGAGTATTTGCCTTACGAATAACAAGAATTTATTGCGGAGAGACATGTAAAGGGAAACACCATGCCAACGCAAGAAATCAAATTGCTGACAGAGTAGAATTTGAGAAAGATATACGTATAGAATTATTTGGCGAAAGTGAATATGCACAGGACGATTTAATTCGAAGTATGAAATTATTTTCGAGAAACTTGTATTATTTAGATTCAGTTATGGGTCCTGAGTACAACTCATTTTGTGGAAATATCAAGGAATTGAAAGTCCAGAAGTTTCAATTAGATGAATGTTCATTTAAGTCGGTTGAAGCTGGCCTAACAGTTTACAATTTGAGTAATTATAAATATTGGATGGAAGGTGAAATTTTTCATGTAGAGCGAGTTTTTGCTGGTCCGAAGTATAATGATTGTGTTGTTGGGCGGTGGTTGTATAGTTATCCTGATTTGAGAGGGAGGGAGCAGTATAATGAGAAAGAATTGGGGATTTTGAAAAATTTTATTTTGAAGAATTTTTCAATTTGGAGAGAATAGTTCTTACGGTAAAGAATATTGGTTTTCAATAGGTTAAAACTAAAAATTTTAAATTAATAAATTAGTTTTAACCCAGCAAATCTCACCAAACTCAAAAACCAATATTTCAAACCAAAAAAACACCCGAAGAAACCCAAAAACCCCACCAAAAAACAATTGCTGAAAACCAAATTTTCAAGCATAACACCCAAACTATGTCCTAAATTTAAAATTTTATCGAGAAATAATAGTAGCCAAATAATTGATAGCTTAATTACCAAACGCCAAAGACTTTTCCTCTAAAAATCAACCCTCAAACTTCCTACCATTCACATACACAATGTAAGTCTTAGCAAACAATGAAACCAAAACGGCATTGCCATAAATTTCATAACCCGCATCTTGTTGTGTGGTCAACTCCACGACTTTACCATCAACTAAAGCACTAACTCCTCCCTGGATATTCCTGAAGGCATAAACGTTGTTTTTTAACAAATGATCTTTTGGTCGGAAATTGGTAACTGTTATCACTTTTTCGTTTTGATATGCTTTCACAAATGTGTTTTCACCCCAAACAACTAAATCGTCTTTCACTTCAAAAAATGAACTTTTGAAATTAGACAATTCAGTTTTCTTTCCTTTTGAATAATGTATTAAATTACCGTTTCTGTCTTCATATGCAATAAATCCTCTTCCGCATTGATAGGAAGGCATCCAAAAGATTTCTACATCTAAAAATTCGCCATTTTCAAATATTGCAAAGGTTCGGGTTGTAGGGTCATTAAATGCTAAAATATCTGTGCCTCCCGAAAAATCAATTGTGCCGTTCCAAACTCCCAAATCATACACTGTCCCGTTCCACCAAACTTTATAGAAATTCCCATTATCTCTAAATGCCAAAATATTTTCACCTACAAAAACGGGCATTTCCAAAGTTCCGGTGGAGGTTTGAATGGTATATTTCTTTTCTTTCGAATAGACGTTCAATGTATTATATCTTAAATCTTGATAAACAACCATGCTGTCTTTAACTATATATTCTCCGCCAAAATATGTAAGGGTTTCTAAATGTCCTTCTTCATAAACATTAATTGTCGGACCAACATTCCAAGCCAAAATATGATCTGAAACGTGGTATTCTACATTCATATTAGACAAGTCTTTCGGCGCACCACCTTCAAAAACTCTTAGGTTTCCTCTATTGTCAATATATGCTACTAAATCATCGCCTGCCTTGTATTCTTGAATTCTTTGAAACTCTAGTACTCTAAAATTGTCATTTTGAAAGGTCCGGAAATAATTGCTAAAATCTACAAAAGGAATAACTTGCTGTGCATGACTTTGAGAAGTGAAAATGCAAATGAATGCAAAACAAAATAAGAAAATGTATTTCATACTGTAAAAATAAACAATTCGATAAACAAAAAATGCGCCATTATCATTTTTGTTATAATCACGAAAATTCACCGATTATACACTTCTATAACTGTCTAATGAAAAATTGACGCTCAATCAAAGAAAATTTATTTATTTTGCAACTCCAAATTATAAATATGAAAAAAATATTATTAGCCGGAATTGTAGGTGTATCATTAAGTTTGAGTGCACAACAAAAGGTGGAATACGTGGAGTATAATTTACCAAATGGCATTCATGTTATTTTACATGAAGAACATTCAACTCCAATAGTTGCTGTATCAATCTTGTACCATGTAGGTTCCAAAAATGAAAAACCTGACAGAACTGGATTTGCACACTTTTTTGAACATTTGCTTTTTGAAGGCACAACCAATATTGGTAGAGGTGAATACAGTGAATTAGTTGAGAAAAATGGCGGAACTTTAAATGCCAACACTTCTCATGACCGTACTTTTTATTACGAAATATTACCAAGTAACCAATTAGAATTAGGTTTGTGGTTAGAAAGCGAAAGATTATTACACGCCAAAGTAGAAACAACTGGAATTGAAACTCAAAGAGCGGTTGTTAAGGAAGAAAAAAGACAACGGATAGACAACCAACCGTATGCTACATTTATTGGAGAAACTTTCCAAAGAATGTTTCCTACACATCCTTACAACTGGCAACCAATTGGATCCATGGAACACTTGGATGCAGCACAAGAAGCAGATTACGTAGGTTTTTACCATACATATTATGTTCCTTCAAATGCTACGCTATCAATTGCTGGGGATATTGATATTTCTAAAACCAAAGCATGGATTGAAAAGTATTTCGCATCTATTCCTAAAGGTCAGGCAATTAACTTGTATAGAGATTTTGAAAACTTTACTGATGCCGAATTCATGAATAAATATGGTATGGAAAAAAGTGTTTTCGATGCTAAAGATTTTATGAATTCTAAAAATCCGCAGGCTAAGAAAACAATTGAGAAATATGCAGCAATGCCTACTAAAATTGAAAGACCGGTAAAAACGAACGACCGTCCTACAAAAGTTATCAAGGACACAATTTATGACAACATTCAGTTGCCAGGTTTATTTATCAGTTACAGATTTCCCGATCAGTCAAGTCCTGATTTTTATGCGCTTGAAATGCTGAATGAAGTTCTTTCGGGTGGATCTTCAAGTAGAATAAATAAACAAATTGTTGAGAAAAAACAATTGGCCAATGCAGCATTTTCTTTTGCTTATGGTTTGGAAGATGCAGGAATGGGAATTTTTGGTGCAATTGTGAAGCCAGATGCTGACCTCAATGCAGTTCAAGCTGCCTTAGATGAAGAAATAGAAAGAGTTAAAAGAGAATTAATTACGCAAGAAGAATTTGAAAAAATACAAAATCAGTTTGAAAATCAGTTTATTTCTCAAAATTCTACGATTGCCGGAATTGCTGAAAATTTAGCAGACAGTTACGTATATTTTGGAAGTGCAGAGAGAGTAAATACAATTTTGGATAATTACAGAAGAATTACGCGTGAAGATATTCAAAGAGTTGCGAATAAATATTTAACACAAGACCAACGAATTATTTTAGTTTACCTTCCAAAAATATAAAATCTTAGAAACATGAAAAATATAGCTTTAATAATAGGAACATTTGCCTTAGCACTTATTGGAAACGCACAATTAGATAGAAGCGTTAGACCAACGGCTGGCGAAGCTCCAAAAATAAATATCGGTGATTACCATACTTTCACAACTGATAATGGAATTACGGTAATTGTATCGGAAAATCATAAAATTCCAAAAATATCGTTCGACCTTGTAATGGGATCTGATCCTATGATTGAAGGTAACAAAGCAGGACTTGCCAATTTTGCAGGTGAAATGATAATGAGTGGAACAAATAACCGTTCTAAAGATGTCTTGGACAATGAAGTTGATTACATTGGTGCGACTTTAAACGCTGACCAAAATTCTATTTTTCTTTCTTGTCTTACAAAACATTTAGACAAAGGGTTAACATTAATGAGCGATATAATGATGAATGCAAACTTTCCAGAAAGTGAATTCACCAGAATTAAATCTCAAAATGAATCAAATCTTTTAAGTACGAAATCAGATGCAGGTTCAATGGCACAAAATGCAGTAGCGAAAACTGTTTTTCCTGCCGGTCATCCAAATCATGAGGTGATGACAGAAATTACACTTGGAAACATTACAAGAGAAGATTTAATTAGTTACTACAAACAGCATTTCACTCCTAAAGGAAGTTACCTTGTAATTGTTGGCGACATCAATAAAGAGAAAGCGAAACTTTTAGTTGATAAATATTTCTCTTCATGGACAGGTGGTGCTCCCGTAAAACGCGAACATCAAATGGTGGCGAAAAACACAGGTAATCGTGTAATTTTTGTGAAAAAGCCAGGTGCAGTTCAATCGGTTATTCAAGTTGCATTTCCAGTTAATATGATGCCTGGTGATGTAAATCAAATTCCACTTTCTGTGAGCAATCAAATTCTTGGTGGCGGTGGCTTCGGTAGCAGAATGATGCAAAATCTTCGAGAGGATAAAGCCTACACTTATGGAGCTTATTCTCGTTTGAATATCAACGAAGATGGCAGTTATTTTTCTGCAGGAGGAAATTTCAGAAATGAGGTTACTGACAGTGCAATAACACAATTACTATATGAAATTGAAAGAATTGGCGAAGGTGAAATTAGCTTGGAAGAGCTTGCCCTTACAAAATCATCAATGGCTGGAGGTTTTGCAAGAAGTTTAGAAAGTCCGCAAACTGTTGCAAAATTTGCTCTTAATCAAAAAAAATATAAATTGGATGATGATTATTATCAAGATTATTTGAAAAATTTGTCAAATATAAATCAAGAAGACGTTTTAACAATGTCACAACAATATTTTCCTGCCAAAAATCTTAATATAATTGTTGTTGGTAATGAAGAGGTGCTTGAGAGATTAAGAAAGTTTGATGCAGATGGTAAAATTGAAATGCTTGATGCTTTTGGTGATATTATCGTCGAAACTAAAAAAGCAGACATTACCAAAGAGCAACTGATTGAAAAATACATGATGGCAGTTACGAACTCTAGTTCTATGAGTGAAGTTGGTAAAAAGTTAAAGAAATTGAAAACGGTAAACGAAACAATGACGTTAACGAGCCCGCAAATTCCTATTGCTCTAACTTTAACGAAAGTATATTCTACTCCAAATAAAGCAAGTTTTAAAATTGAAGGACAAGGAATGGTTATGCAAAGAGAAGTTTTTGACGGCCAAAAAGGTTCAAAAGCTGACATGCAGTCTGGTAAAAAAGATTTGACAGCAGAAGAATTAGACCAGAAAAAGAAAAGCATTGGTTATTTCCCTGAAATTAATTACAAAACCAGCGGAATGACTTACGAACTAGTAGGTATTGAAATGCTTGACGGAAAAGAAGTTTATGTTGTAAAAACCAACGATGGTAAAGATGAAGGTTATGATTACTACGATAAAACAACATTTATGAAAGTGAAAAGCACTAATATCTCCACAAAAGATGGTGAAGTTCAGGAGATTTCTCAATTGTATGGTGATTTTAAAAATGTAAATGGTTTTAATTTTCCACAAAAAATGACTTTAATTGCAGGACCAATGACGTTTTCAGGAAAAACTGATACTGTTGTTGTTAATGGAAAAGTAGATCCGGCAACATTTCAATAGAAAGAAGAATTAAACATTTGAAACAGCATTTATCTTAGGATAGGTGCTGTTTTTTTTATGACTAAGATTTCTCTTAATCTTGAAAGTATTATTAAAATAAGAATGTCAATTGAAATTAAAAAGTTTCGAAATCAACTGAAAATCTGGTGAAGATTTGACTTTATTATTACATAGAGATTCAATTTATCTTCAAATTATTTACCAACCTTCTCCACTTCAATATAATAATAGATATCCTCATTGGGCTTTACCAAAACATTCAATCCTTTTTTACCGTAAGCTTGGTCTGTTGGAACCAATGCTATAAAATGGTCTCCCTTTTTTGAATCCAATAATGCCTTTTTTAAACCTGGAATTATTCCGTAGTCACTTAATTGCATTTTAAAAGGATTTCCCGTTTTCCATGAATTATAATACCTCGGATTGCTGATAGTACTTATGATACAGTTAAAAACGATAGAATTATTTTCATTAAAAACGCTATCTCCCACTCCATTCTCAATGTTCCAAACTTTTACTCCATCTCTTTGTCGTGTAGGCGTTTTAATTGCCAAAACTTCCACCGTAAGGTAATTATCGCTGTTTTTTGGCATAATACCTTTAATTTCAGCTTCGCCTCTTGCAAACTTACTTGGAATGAATATTTCTGCAAAATCTCCAACATGCATTTCACTCAAAGCCAAATCCCAACCTTTAGGCTGCATTCCGTATCCCAATAAAAATGGCAAAGTTCTTTCGTTTCTTTGATGATTACCTTCTAAAATATAACCAGTTTTTAGCTTAACAACATAATTTAAATCAAGTAAATCTCCTTTTTTTAATTTGGCTCCATTGCCTTTTCTAAAATATTTTATTCTTATTCCATTATCGAGTTTTGATGAATCTACTACATTCAAGTCTTCCGCTTTTAAATCTTTTAAATTTAAACTCTGGGAAGGATCAAATTCCTGAACTTTTTCACTTATAATATCTTGCGGAGTGGCATCTGGCTTTTTAACTTCGTTTTTGCAAGCGACAATTAAAACTGACAATAATAAAAAATAAATAAATTTCATTTTAATAAACTCTTTTAATTTCAATATCAACAACAATTGGTGAAAGTGGTGGAATTTTATCCATATCACCCACCAAACCATGTGCTAAATGACTAGGAATAATCAATCTCGACTTTTCGCCATTGCGCATTTTTTTTAAACCTTCTTGCACCCCACTTTCAATATCACTGTGGTCCACTCGTATTTCTTCTATTTCGTCTACTTCAGTTTGGTAACATTCAGTACCATCTAATAGACTTATTTTAAACTTCAACTCAACAACATTGCCTGCAATAATTTTCGGTAGGCTTGTAGAATCTACAATTTTATAATGTAAACCTGTACCTGTTGATTTATATGCTTGACTACCGTCTCTTTCCATGAATAATTTTATATCAATCTGCTCTTCAATGGCAAAATTCTTATTCATTTCTGTAGATTTATTCTGATCCCATTCAATTTTCTTTGGCTGATTTTCCTGAGATTTACAACCACAAAACAATAAGATTAAAATATAAATCAGTTTTTTCATTTTATTCTTTTATTCTTTTATACTTTTAGTTCTATCCCTTCTAGCACAGCAACGAATTTTTTAATGGTTTCTTCTAAATTATCAAAAGAAACTCCTCCAGCAGCATTGGCATGTCCTCCGCCAGAAAAGTGTTCGGAAGCTATCCAGTTAATTGGATTTTCAACACCTTTTGAACGGAAAGATATTTTTATTTTACCTTCAGATTCATTAAAAAATACCGATTTATTAATTCCTTCTATAGACAAACCAATATTCACCATGCCTTCTGTGTCTCCTTCTTTGTAATTGAAACGAGCTTTTTCCTCTTCGGTTACAAATGATATTGCTGTCTTGTGTTTTTCAAAAAGTTCGAGGTTATTATTAATTATGTAAGATCTCAGTTTAAGTCTATCTAAAGTATTATTATCATAAATTTCTTCGTGAATACGAGCATGGTGCAAGCCTGTATTTAGTAACTGAGCTATAACCTCATGCGTTCGCGATTGAACAGAAGGAAATCTAAAAGATCCGCTGTCTGTTAATATTCCAAGATACAATGCTTCGGCTATTTGTTCATCAAGCAAGTTTAAACTTCCACTGTATTCAATAACATCAAATATGAGTTGGGCTGTTGAACATGATGAAGTTTGAGAAAGCACTAAATCCACAAAATCTGTCGGATTTAAATGATGGTCAATCATTATCTTTTTTTGAGTAGATTTTTCCAAATCTTTTTGCATCTCTTCACCTACTCTACCTGGATCATTGTAATCTAAAATAAAAATCAAGTCACCAGCATTAAAAATCTCACGTGCAGCTTCTGGATTATTTTTGTAATCGTGAACTTTATCTTTCCCTAAAAAAGGAACAAGGTAAGGTGAAACAGGATCTGGATGAACAATAAAAGATTTTTTACCAAGATTTTTTAAAAACCGATGCAACGCTAGACTTGAACCTATTGAATCACCATCTGGAGATTTATGTGCCGTTATTATAATGTTTTCGGCTGCGTTAATAGCATTTAATATATCACTGTAAATTGTTTGCATTTTAAGACTTTTATTAAAAAACAATGCCTCCCTGAAAATTAGGAAGGCACCATTAAAAATTATATAAATATTTTAGAAACCAATTTTTGCACTCGGTTTTTGTTCAATGAGCACTCCTACACAATCAGTTGCATCTTTCTTGCCACCATTTAGTGTAATACTAATGTATAATTTACGAGAAGTTTCTGTCGTAAACTCCAAAAATTCTTCAGGATTTGTAGAGGTAAAAAGTACATTTTTAACTTTTTTATATCTCGTTTCTCCGTTATCAGTATATTTTTGAGTCACCATTTCGTAAATTTCATAGTTTACAGAAAATTCAGCATTTTGTGCGGCCACCGTAAATCTATAATCCATTCCAGCTTGAGCTAAAACAACCAATTCGCAACTTTTTTGAGCTTTGAGATTACCCGTTTTTGATTGCGAGCTAATTGAATATCCATTCTTGAATTCTTTCGCTATTTTAATAAACGCTTCAGGGGGTGGACATTGAGAAACAGCCGTGCTGATATATCCAAATACCATCACAGAAAATAATAATATTCTTTTCATACCTTGCATTATTTTAAATTTAATATTTGGTTACGTATTTCATTGGTTTTCATTTCCAACTCTTTATAAACTGCTTCAGATAAAGTACATTTTGTACCACCAGATAACATTTTTTTATTGCCTTCTCCTGCAGTAACTTCTGTTTCAGTATTTTCGCACTGCATTTTTTCTAAAATCTCAAGTAAAGCAGTCACTTTTTTCGTGTGCATTTGCACATCTGCATTATCTTGATAATCTAATAAAATTCCCATTAAATTTTCAGCAGTAAGTTTCTGACTGGCAAGAAAGTTATTAATGCGTGGACTTTTTGCAAATCCTTTTGAAGTTTTAAAAGTAAGATACATTGACTCTATCCAACCTCCAACGAGCATAAGTGAAAGTTCATTCCCTTTGTCATTTTCAGTCATTTTAACCATACTGCTCATGTAAGTTTTGTCCGCCATTTTAAAAATAGAATCTGAATTTTTTTGATTCATATCCATGGCTTTTTTCATCTCTTCATTAAAAATGGAAGAAACTCCTAAATCCTTGCTCAACTTTTCAAGTGCTGCAAAATAAGATAAGGTTTTAACATTTTCTTTGTAACTTGCCAAGTAACCCAAATCTGCTGTATACATTCCAAAGGCCAGTGCTTTTTGAGTGTTATTAGCAAACTTGTTTAACGAATCTAAAGGCAACAAGCTCATGAAGTTTTTGGTTCCGTCCAATGCTGCCAATACTCTAAATTGATCAGAAGGACTTGGAATAGAATACATCATCATGTTCATGCCATCCATGTCTTCCATGTTTTCGGCTGTTGTGTCGATTTCGTTTTTACCCGAATCCTCTACTTTTTCGTTATTGCTGTTGCAGGACCACAAAATGCTTCCCGACAATGCAAATAATATAATTTTAGCTTTCATTTAAATAGTACTTAATATGTGACGAAATTAGTTAATTTTCAATAATCTATCGGTTTCCTTGCAAATTTTTTCATTTAAATCTTCTGAAACGTTCACTAAGGGCAGTCTCATGTGGTTTTTTATTATGTTCTGATGAGCGAGAGAAGCTTTCACACCACCCGGATTTCCTTGCTCAAAAAACATTTGTGTAATTTTCAATAATTCATAATGCGCAATGCGCGATTTTGCAACTTCGCCCATTAATCCGGAATGAACCATATTTGAGAAAATTTTAGGAAAAGCGTTGGCAACTACAGAAATAACACCATTTACTCCTGCCGCTATCAATGGCATTGTCAATGCATCATCACCAGAGAGTATGGTGAAGTTTTCATGAGAATTAGAAACGATTTCCATAATTTGCTCCATATTTCCTGATGCTTCTTTAACCGCAACTATATTATCTATCTCTGCCAATCTAAGTGTAGTTTTTGGTAAAACATTGGAACCTGTTCTTCCAGGTACATTGTATAAAATTATTGGCAAATCTGTGCAGGTAGATAAATATTTATAATGTTCATAAATTCCATCTTGAGTAGGTTTGTTGTAATAAGGTGAAACGGATAAAATCCCATCCACTCCGCTGGGAATAGCTTTATATTTTCTACCAATTTCAACAGTATCATTGCCACCAATACCATAAACTATCGGCAACTTTTTATTATTGGCTTCAATAACCGTTTGTAATATCTCTTCCTTTTCTTTTTCAGAAATTGTAGGAGATTCGCCAGTAGTTCCTTGCACAACAAGATAATCTGTACCGTTGTCAATTTGATAATTCACCAAATTTTTTAATGCCTCAAAATCTACCGATAAATCGCCCTTAAACGGTGTTACTAATGCAACTCCAACTCCTTTAAATTTCTTAATCATAATTGTCAATAATGGATTTTAAACTTGTGCAAATTTAATTAGAAATTTTTAGTTCTGACAGATCAGTTTACTATTTGAATTTATTTCTTTGGATAAAATGTAAATTGGATTCCTAACTTACTTGATTTTAATGGGCCGATATATTTAGATTTCATTAAATTATCATTAATTTTACGGCGCTAAAACTAGGTTATTTGAAATTTTTATTTATTCTCATTTTTGTTGCGTCTTGCAATTTTGTATTTTCCCATAAATATTATTTTGGGTTTGCAGAAATAGAATACAATGAAATAAATCAAACGATAGAGGGAACACTTACTTTCAATACTGAAGATATAGAAAAACACCTTCTAAATGAAGGAATGGAATTTAAAGATCTTGCCTCCTGTCGCACCTTTCAACTACAAGAAATTGAAACTGCTCTTTTTAAACATTTAAAAATTTCAGGCAATGATAAATCTTTAATTTTAAAGTTAGAAGCTTATGAAGTTTTTCTCGATGGAACTTCTCAATTTTATTTTACTTCCGAAACCTTCAAACCAGTCAGTCAATTCAACATACAGTTTGATTTACTTTTCAATATTTTTGAAGAGCAACAGAACAAAATAACTTTGATCTACAGAAATAAAAAATACACGGAAATTTTCCTTCACAACAATATTCAAAAAATACTAGAGCTATAATTATGAAAAAACTGTTATATTTATCTTTAATGACCCTTCCACTTTGCGCAATTTCGTTTAGTGCACTTTCCCAATCTAAATTTGCACAGTTAGATCAGGAATTACCAACGCCCAATGAATATAGAAATGCAGGTGGTGCTCCTGGACATAATTATTATCAGCAAAAAGCCGATTATAAAATTACTGCAACTTTAGATGATGCTACGCAAAGAATATACGGAGAAGAAACGATAACTTACACAAACAATTCTCCGGATAAACTAGAATATTTGTGGTTGCAACTTGATCAAAATATCTATGATAAAAACTCTGAAACTAAACTAATTGAAATTGAAAAAATGGAAGACTTTCGTTCATTGGGAGACATTTCTAAAAGAGATTTTGATTTTGATGGAGGATTTAAAATTGAAAATGTTAGCACTACATCTGGCGCAAAAATGAGCTATTTTATTAACCATACAATGATGCGCATTAACCTTGAAAAACCACTTGCATCAAAAGGAAGTATTTCTTTTAAAGTAAAATGGTGGTACAATATTAACGACAGAATGAAAGTTGGCGGAAGATCAGGTTATGAATATTTTGTTGAAGACAATAATTATTTGTACACCATTGCACAGTGGTTTCCGAGAATGTGTGTTTACAATGATGTTGAAGGCTGGCAAAATAAACAATTTTTAGGAAGAGGTGAATTTACTCTGCCCTTTGGAGATTATGAAGTTACGCTTACTGTACCGTCCGATCATATTGTAGGTGCAACTGGAGAATTACAAAATGCATCAAACGTATTAACTGGTGAACAAAGAGAAAGATTTAAAAAAGCACAAAGCAGTGATGTACCTGTTATGATTGTTACACAAGCAGAAGCTGAAAGTAAAGAAAAATCTAAAGAAACGAGCACAAAAACCTGGACATTTAAAGCTACCAACGTAAGAGATTTTGCTTTTGCAACTTCACGTAAATTTCTTTGGGATGCTCAAAGTGTAAATATTGGTGGTAAAAATATAATGGCAATGTCTTATTATCCGAAAGAAGGAAATCCGCTTTGGGAAAGATATTCAACTAAACTTGTTGCACAAACTTTAAGAACATATTCTAAACACACAATTGATTATCCTTATCCGGTTGCAATTTCGGTTCATTCTAAATGGATTGGTATGGAATATCCTATGATTTGTTTTAATGGTGGAAGACCTGAAAGTGATGGAACCTATTCAGAAGAAACAAAATACGGAATGTGGGGAGTTATAATCCATGAAGTAGGTCATAATTTTTTCCCGATGATTATTAATTCTGACGAAAGACAATGGTCTTGGATGGATGAAGGGCTCAATACTTTTGTGCAATATCTTACTGAACAAGAATGGGAACGCGGTTATCCTTCTCGCAGAGGACCAGCCTATTTAATTGCCGATTATATGCGAGGCGATAAAAGATTTATTTCTCCAATCATGACGAATTCTGAATCTATTTGGCAGTTTGGGAACAATGCTTATGGAAAACCAGCAACTGCGCTCAATATTCTTAGAGAAACAATAATGGGCAGAGAATTATTTGATTATGCCTTTAAAATGTACTGCGAAAGGTGGAAGTTTAAACATCCTACACCAGCCGATTTCTTTAGAACAATGGAAGATGCCAGTGCTGTGGATCTTGATTGGTTTTGGAGAGGTTGGTTTTATGGAACTGAAGAAGTAAATGTGGCATTGACAAGCGTTCGTTCTTTCCAGCTAAACACAATGAATCCTTCGGTTGAAAATGTAAACAAACAAAAAACAGATGCACAAAAAGATCAGTTTATTGGCGATACTCGAAATAAAACTGAAATAAAGCAAACAGTTAATGAGCGCGATAAAGAAATAGACGATTTTTATGCAACTAGAAACGTTTATGAAACAGATAAATTAGACATCACTGAATACGAAGATTTCAAAGCAAAATTAAGTCCTGAAGAATTAAAATTGTTAGAATCTGGAACCTACTATTACGAATTAAAGTTTGAAAATATTGGTGGTTTGGTTACTCCGCTTATCATTCAGGCAACATTTGAAGATGGAACGACAGAAGTTATTAGAATTCCGGCAGAAATTTGGTTGGTGCATGAAGATAAGGTGAGCAAAGTTTTGGCTTTTAGTAAAGCTGTAGTTTCTTTTAGATTAGATCCGTTTTTAGAAACCGCCGATACCGATTTAAATGACAACACTTGGCCAGCAAAATTACAGCCAAGTAAATATCAATTATTTAAGGAGCAAAAATCTAGCGAAAATCCAATGCAAAGACAAATTAGATTGGAAAAATTAGGTCAGTAATATTTAAATAGGCATTTATTACTTAGATTATAGTTTCATAGAATATAGTTTCAACAATCTTAAAACGGAAAGAATAAAAGTTTAATTGTAAAATAAACTGGTAAAAAAATAAAAATGAGGCCAACGAAACTTGGTCTAATTTTATTAAGTTTTCATTAAAATATGTAGTGTAGTAATTGGAAATGTCATTTTTTATTCTTTAACTTTAGTTGGGTTTTTTTAAAAAAAAATCGAATACAAATAATTTGGTTACTATTTTAACATAATGAGATTTCACAAAATTCTCATAAATTGCTTACATAATGAAAACAATTTTATTAATTCTTTTATCAATTTCACCTTTATCTACATTATTTTCTCAAACTGGTCCAGGTGGCGTCGGAAATGCTGCTTCCAATAATATGTGGCTAAGTGGAGATTTTGGAACTTTCACGAATGCTGGTGTTACTCCTGCTACATCTGGTCAGGCAATACAGCAATGGAACGATCGATCTGGAAATAACAGAAATGCAACCCAACTTACTTTGGGAAATAGACCTACCTTAAAATTGAATTCAGCAAATGGAATGAATGGCCTTAGATTTACTGGAAATTTATTTATTGATGGACCGTCACCTGGTATTGTAGGTACAAGTAGCTATACCTATTTTGTTAATTTTAGAGATACAACTACTGTTTTGGGTGCAATAAACGATGCGAATGGAAGTTTTATTTTGGACCGCACCGCTCCTACAAATGAATTAGTTTCCCTAAAGCCAGTAACCGGTAGTCTATACTGTTATCAAAAACGAAGCACATCAAATAGCGGTATTAATACGAGTCCAGTATCAACAACTACTATCAATACCAATACAAAAACTATTGAAATGAGACGTAATTTTAATGTTGATTATCAAATAATTTATAATAATGTTATTCAAGGCACTGAAATTAATAATTTCGATGGTGCTACACCTCCTCCAGCTCCTAGAATTGGAAGACATGCAACCATTGCTGGTAACGGAATAAGTGGCTACATCAACGAATTCATAATTTATAATTTCGCCCTAAATACCGCACAAACGCTAATTGTAAACAATTATCTTAGTGCAAAATATGGCTTTACTCTTAACGCAAGAGATATTTACATCCAAGACAATCCTGCACATGGTAATTTTGATTTTGAGGTGGCAGGAATTGGGCGAGTAGATGCTTCTAACATTCACAACGATGCTCAGGGAAGTGCTATAGTTAGAATAAACAATCCAACGAATCTTACAGATAATAAATTTTTAATTTGGGGTCACAACAATTTATTGCAACAAGCAACCCAGACAGTTGATGTACCTGCAGGAGTTCAAGCTAGATTTCAAAGAGTTTGGCGCAACAATCAAGTAGATAATGTTGGAACTGCTGTCAACGTTGGTTCTATAGATTTTACTTGGGATTTAACTAATTTAAATACTGTTACCGCTTCTGATTTAAGATTATTGATAGATTTTAACAACAATGGAATTTTTGCTGATGATGTACCAATTGCTGGAGCAGTAAACGTTGGAGGGAACAACTACCGATTTGCTGGAGTTGCTACTCTGGGAAATGATATGAGATTTACCTTGGGAACAATTAATATTGCTCAAACACCGCTTCCTATTACCTTGTTGAACTTTGATGCTACACCAAAAGATAGATCAGTTCTATTGGACTGGGCCACAGCTACAGAAATAAACAACGATTATTTCACGATAGAAAAATCACAAGATGGCGAAAACTGGAATGTATTTGAAATAGTAAATGGCGCAGGAAATTCACAGACAACCATAAGCTATTCAACTATTGATAATTATCCATTTAAAGGTTTATCTTATTACCGATTGAAACAAACAGATTTTGATGGACAAAGCATGTATTCAGGCCTACGTTCAGTTTATTTTGCACCAGCAAGTAGCGGTTTAAATATTTATCCCAATCCAACGGAAGAATACATAGTGCTAGATGGAGATTTTAGTACTGAAGGTAAAGTAGAAATTCTTTCATTGGATGGTAAAAACGTAAGCGGAAATTGCACTGTTATACAAAGTTCAGATGAAAGATTAGTTTTAGATTTGAGTTCATTGTCAGATGGCATTTATATTTTGGTTCATGATGCAGATACATATAAAATTGTGAAGCGGTAGGAGTTGGTTTTTTTAGAAGTTTTTGGAAACAGAATTGGTTGAGTAAAATTTCTCTTTTTCTTCAGCCATAGTTTCACATTACTGCTAAAATCATCATAAGACGATGTTTTATTATTCGAAATTTTATCTTCTGATGCAGCAGCTCGTTCGTTGAGTTCAATTTCAGTAATGGCATTTGGCCCATTGACCAATTTGAAAGGAATATAAATAAAATGAGTTTGAGTAATTTTCTCATCGTTTTTATTTTAATGAATTATGGCATTTCTAAAATAATTTCACCAGTCTGAAATTTTTAATGAAATTCTAAATCAAATATAGCCCAATTAATACGGAATATTACACCAATGGAATGCACTGAAAGTAAATTGGAAGGAATTTTTCTATAAAAATTATAACCATAGAAGAAATAATGAACACCCGCATAATTTATCCCTATTCTCCCATCTAAACCATAATTTATCAATTTATTCTTCTCACCTGAAAGATTTATTTGAAATCCTAAACTATTTTTTCTCCAAAAAATATACTCTAAATTTAAGCGCGAACCTACATTAAAAGTATTGCCAAAAAGAAAAAATCCTTGTATAGAACTACCGAATATGGATGCTGTTTTATAATCTGTTTTACTGTAAAATAAGAAATTAGCTCCGCCCCCAAATTCATGCGCCCTGCGATAAGTATAATCCAATTCTAATCCGAAGCCACTACCATTACCGTAAAAGGTCTGGGAAAACAAATGATTGTTCATTATTAATAGTAGACAGATAAGAAATGCTTTTTTCATGTTTAAATTTAAACGTATCTATTCTAAATTCATATTCTATTTCTTCACAATATCACAAAAAAACTTACACCCAAAACAAATGCCCCAGTTTCCTGAGGCATTTGAATCTTTTTCAAAGAGTTATGATTTAATGTTCTACTTGTTAATATTCTACTTGGAGGAAGCCATGACCCTCCAATTTTAATCCGCTATTTCCAATGAGTTCATATTTGTAGAAATAAGTTCCTTCTACTACATATACATTTCTCTGGGATTTACCATCCCATGCTGGATTTGCACTTGTTTCTTCAAATAATATGGCGCCCCATCTGTCTATTATAACTAAATAGATTTCTTGAATACCCGTACCATTGATTAAAAAGAAATCGTTATTTCCATCACCGTTTGGCGTAAATACATTTGGTACTTCAAAAACAGGATCTGGAACCAATGGCTGAATACAAGTACCATTATCTACAGTTGCTGTTGAATCATAATTTAATGCCGTTGGACTCGTGCAACCACAAATGCTTATTGCAACAGAAACAGTTGTTGTATCGTTACAATTAGGATTACCATTTGAAGCTACCAATTGAATAACCGCATTTTGTGTGAATGTTTGGTTCAACGAATTTAAATTATTTGTTGTTGTTGAATTACCATTTCCAAAATCCCAGAAATATGTTGTTGCGTTCTGACTGCTGTTGGTAAATGTTACATCTAATGGTGAACAACCACTTACAGGATTTGCCGCTAAAGTAGCTATTGGCAGATCTTCAACTTGAACTTCAATACTGTCATTAATATTACAAACTGCATCTTCTACATATATGTAATAATAACCACCACTTAAATCAGTCCAAACAGAAGCATCAATAAATTCTCCTGGATTGGTACTTCCCATAGGTCTAGACCATGTGTAATAGATACCATGTTGAGGCGTTGTTGTTGCACCTTGCACTACTGCCGAGACATAGCCAGTCGGATCACATGTTGCGGGTCCTTGTATGAGCGTATCAAATGCGAGCGTCTGATTTATTATATAATTGACGGTGTCGAGATAGGTGAATCCGCAGCCATCGGTTATCGTGACGTAATAGGGAATTGTATCGTGTTCTTGCCCTGAAGGAAATAAATCTGTTGGATTTGTAGTACTACCAGTTGACCAAAGATAAGTGTAAGGAGCTACACGATTTGCTTTATTTGTAACTGCTACTTGTGTAGTATCAAAACGACAATCTGCAGTAACTTGATTTGGCAATGTGTAAGTTAATGAAGCTTGGTTAACATATAGAATTATT
>JBBSUQ010000039.1:0-21784 GCA_038234235.1 Flavobacteriales bacterium | reverse complement strand
TTAGAAGAAATTTTTATTTGTAATTTTTTGTGTGGGAGTGTTTACCGTAATCATCATATGTTATCATTTGTTTGAGTTGCCCGTTCGCATGATAAAAGAGCCAAATACCGAAAGGTTTGCCATCATAATATTGACCCGAGAAATGTTTTTTAGTACTGGTAAACATTTCCAAAATTGATCCTTGATTTATATAACCATTTTTGAAAGTAGCATCAATTATAGTGGTATATTGTTTTGATTTTTCATAAACTCGATAATCTCCGTTTGCAAGTCCACTTTTAAACTTTCTTCTAAATTCTGCTGGATTGGAAATCCCTTGCACCATAACACATGGGTTAGTACAATAAAAAGTAGAATCTCCTTTTGCATCAATGTAATAATTACAAAAATAATTATCTGCCTTGTTCGAGAATTGATCGTCGCAAACGATATCACTTGTTTGAGCTGTAACCGAAATAGGTAAAGCAAAAAGTAAAACTTTTAATATATTTTTAAAATTCTTCATCTCTTTCGTTTTAAATTTACGGTTTTTAATTATTATAACAACACAGAAATTGCCCTTATTGTTCGTTTACAGCTTCAGTGAGCATCTGATTTTTTATTCCTTTAATGTCAATAATTTTACAAACCAAAGCAAGAATTAAACCAAGAATCAAAGTAAGTAGTATTTTTAAATTATAATTTAAGTCAATTTTATAAAACAGATAACTACCAGATGCCAGTAAGAGCATAAATAATATAAATCGACCACTAAATTCAAAAGACAGTTTTAAGTTGAAGATTCTTTTTGCATAAATAAACTGGGTAATTGCTATAATACTTTGTGTCACAAAAGTTGTAAAAGCTGCACCTGGAGCGCCATATTTTGGAATTAGCAGTAAGTTTAAAACAATGTTAACCACAATTCCTATTGCAGAAATGGTATTTAAAAATTTTAAATTTCCATTAGCAGTCAGTAGTGTTCCATAAATTAAAATTACGCAAAGGCCAATAAAACTCAACATTAAAAAGGCAAAACTATTTATCGCCAGTGAATCGATATCGGTATAAATCCATGATAGTATTTGCTTGCCATACAGAAGACAAACCAGTGCCAAAACCAGTGCACCCGATAATAAAATGCCCAGCGAACTTCTTAAAAGAGACTCAATGTTTAATTTGTTTTTAAGCATTCTCGAGAAAATTGGAAAAAGCAAAGAGGAAAACAACATAGAAAAAACAAAAACTGCATCTAACAACCGGAAACCTTGTGCGTAATATCCGCTTTGCAAATCGCCATCTGGTAACATTCGTTCTATCATTATAGAATCTGTCCGTGAATAAAACATCATCAGCAATATTAGCAAGGCATAAGGCAAACTATTTTTGAGAATTGCGAGCGTAAAAATAGGATTCCACTTTATTCTTGGCGCACCAATCTGCTTCATTAAAATTGCAAAAGCGATAATAAAAGTAATTAAATAGCATAGTAACTGAATGTAGACAAACAAACTTATTGTCATTTTAATATCTGAAAAATAGAGACAATATCCAGCTATAAAAATCAATAAAATTTTATCGAGAACAGAAAGTAGCGCTTCACTTTTAAAAAGTAACAAACCCGTAAAATGGCTGCGTAAATAAGCAATAAAAACTACAAAAAACTGATTTAAAATTAAAATCCAAAGAATAGAAAAACCGAAGATATTAATGCCAATTAATTTAGCTAAAACTAAGGTTACACCGGCATAAACTACAAACAAAATAATTTTTAGGGCCAACAATTTACCCATATATCTGGGCACAATTGCTGGGTATTTTGCAATGTTTTTAGTAGTGTAATTATTTACGCCGAGGTCTAAAAAGATATTAAATAAATACGATAGATTTAGCAAGGAGAAATACAAACCATAGTTTTCTGTACCCACTTCATTTTGCACGCCTGCATCAATTCCGAATATCGCTAATGGTTTAACCAACAAATTCAGCACAATCAACAAAAGCAGATTGGATATGAATTTTTTTTGCATGAAAAGTTTCTAAAATTAAACCTCTTGGTTTATAAAAATGAAATTTTGGTTTTTGTGTCGGGAATCGTCAAACGGTACAAGTTTGTTATTTTCTACTACGTTAATCTTGTATTTAAGGTTTGTAAGTAATTCAAAGCACTTTTGGCGGTTATCGTTGTCCCAAAGTTCGGCATAAATTATAGGCTTGTTGTTGGTGAGAATTCTCGTACTTCCTTTAAAGGCAAAATATTCAAAATTTTCGATGTCAATTTTAATTCCTTGAATTTTCTCTCCATTAATAAGATTATCCAGTCTGTCAATTTTCACTGAAAATTCTTTGCCTTCATTCCAATCGCCAATACTCTCGTGCTTGACATGCGTTAATCCTTGGAGTTTGGCTCCGCTTTGCTCAGGAAGAATCATATCTATGGTACCAGTATTTTCTCCAAGAGCGATTTCATGAATAATAGTTTTGTTGATATTAAATTTATGCAATACTTTTTTGAGAACATTCAAATTTTCTGGCATTGGTTCAAAAGCATGCACATCGCTGTTTGGAAAATTTTGAGCAATGTGCACTGTCATTATTCCAATGTTTGCACCAATATCGAGTATGGCACCATTTCCATCTTTCATTAATTTCAAAAAATGGAAAAAATCTCGTTCTTTCGAATCACTTTTTAAAGTTCTGATTTTAAAAAGTGCAAAAACGTATAGGTACCTTTGAAAGCCAAATAATTTTTGTAAAATAAATTTGAAAGTATTTTTCACTGTGTATAACTAACGGCTAAACATCAAGATTCGTTGGTGAAACTTGCCAATTTTTTTTAAAAAATGAAAAATAATTAATTTTTGACAATAAGTTTGAATCCTTTTCCGTGAACGTTAAGAATTTCAATTGCCTCATCTTCTTTTAATAATTTTCTGAGTTTGGCAATATAAACATCCATAGATCTACCGTTAAAATAATTGTCATCTCCCCAAATAGCTCTTAATGTGGCTTGACGATCCAAAACCTCATCTTGATTTTTCACCAAAAGGTGCAACAATTGATTTTCTTTCGTAGTAAGTTTTTTATCACCAGCTGCCAAATGCAACACACGACTATCTGGCTCATACGGAATTTTTCCAACTTCAAGAACTGGGTGTTCACCTTTTGTTGGGCTATCCACTCTTCTTAAAATTGCATTGATACGTGCTAATAATTCTTCTATTGAGAATGGTTTTGTAAGATAATCATCTGCTCCAGCGCCGAAACCTTCCAACTTATCATCTTTCATAGATTTGGCTGTCAAAAACAAGACAGGAACTTTTCTATCAATTTCTCTGATTTCCTTAAGGAGCGCATAACCGTCCATTTCAGGCATCATTACATCAAAAATACAGAAATCGAATTTATTTTCTCTAAAATATTCAAAGGCAATTTTACCATTCACGGCAAGTTGCACATTAAAATCTTTAGAAGTTAAAAACGTCTTTAACAACTGACCTAAGTTGTCATCATCTTCTGCTAATAGAATATTTATTTTTTCACTCATATATTATTGTTTATTTTGAGTATAAATTCTGTCCCAACCTTCCATTCACTCTCCACAGTAATTTGCCAATCATGTAATTCACAAATACTCTGTACATAACTCAGGCCCAGGCCAAAGCCCTTCACATCGTGTCTGTTTCCTGTCGGAATGCGGTACAATTTATCAAAAATTCTTTTTAAATGTTCTTTTTTCATGCCAATTCCCGAATCTTTTACCGAAATCTGATAGAATTTCCCTAACCGTTTTAACTCTATTTCAATATCTGGCGCCAACCCGGAATACTTTATGGCATTGTCTAATAGGTTTTTGAGCACGTTTGCTAAATGTATCCTATCCAATTGCAAATTTAACATTTCATTGGGAAGAATAACATTTATTTTACCATTTAAATGATTGATTCTAAATTTCGCATCTTCCGCTGCATTGTAAACCTCTTCATTTAGTATGACATTTTCCTTATGGACC
Source organism: Flavobacteriales bacterium (assembly GCA_038234235.1). Classification (GTDB taxonomy): domain Bacteria; phylum Bacteroidota; class Bacteroidia; order Flavobacteriales_D; family Crocinitomicaceae; genus JBBSUQ01. The sequence continues at coordinate 17,793 of JBBSUQ010000039.1, read as the reverse complement.
TGAGCTTCACCCTTATCTAGAGCAGCACTTTGTAAAATTTGCTCTACTAAAGTTTCCAACTTGGCATTTTCTTTAACAATCATTTCCACCATAGGTTTTGCCATCACACTATCGGTTCCCATCATATCTTTATCTTCCAAAGCCTGGCAAGCAAGTGAAATTGTGCTGATGGGGGTTTTAAACTCATGAGTCATGTTAGAAATAAAGTCGTTTTTAATTTCGAAAAGTTTTTTCTGTGTAAGTATAGTTTTGAAGAGATATATCAATGATGTAATTATGAGCAATACCAAAATAAAACCAGTAAGAAACGGCAGTTTCATTTGATTATACAGAATTTTATCTTTTTGATTAAAACCCAAATAAAAGAAAATACGGTCTTCAAAAATACTACCAGGATAAAGATTGGTGTGTATATTTTCTATTAAATTTAATTTTTTATTGTAAGGTTTTGGGACAACATCAAAATGTATTACTTTGTTGTTTTGATCGGTTAATAAAAAAGAATAATCATAATCAATATTTTCTTGTTTTAGTTCGTCTTTTATTATTGAATCAAATAATTTGAGATTTAAATTTAACAAGGGATCATGATAAATATTAGACAAAATAACATTGTGTATCATTTCATTTACATATTGCGCCTCTCTATATATTTTTTGAATAATTGGCTGATTGATTAAAATTTTGAAACCAGATATACTTTGGGCAGGTTTTTCAATTAATTCATCAATTTTTGTAAGTTTTTTAGAAATCCATTTTTGGTTGGTAGTTTCTAATTTAACACTGTCATAAATTTTACCCGAAAGTGTCATGTATTTAATTTCTTCTCCATTTTCAATAATTATGGTGTCGTTCAAAACAATTGAATCTGTGATTCCCAGAAGATTTTGAAATTCTTCGATTATAATTTTTTTATAATTATTCTCAAAATTTTTATTGACAACCTCCATATATTGATTGAGATGCTCAATTTTTTCATAGCGCAATGCAACTTTGTCCATTACAATTGAAAGCTTCGAATCTAGTTCTGATTCCTTTTTTTCGTAAAGCTGTATTGTCTGTATCCCTTCCACAACGAGCAATGCTACTAGAGCAATTACCACAGAAACTGTTACAAGATTTACACGTATTTTTTTCATTTTACTAAAAAGCGAAGGCCTAAATTACTCCAAGCAAAAAGGGCTTTGATGTACTTAACCTTTTTTAACAAGTGTTTGGTCTAATTTGATTTTTCAAAAAAAACACGAAAACCAGAGTTTTATCGTTTAATTTCGTGCGGATGAAGATTAATGATGACAATTAACAAGCGACTTCTTTTCTTTATATTTTTTCAAGTTTTTTACTTGCATATCTTTTCGCAAGAAACTTCGTTGAGAACTAAAGTAATTTCTATTCAAACTGACAGTCTTCAACTTGATTCACTCAGTGTTGCTTCTCAAAGTATTATCATAAAATGTGGAGATTATATTTTTCAACCGAATGAATATTCTTATCGCCTTAGTTCTGGTACTCTAATTTTGAAAAAAAAATGTGATTCAGATTCAATTCAAATTTCATACAGGGTTTTCCCATTTAGCTTGGCTCAAGATTTTAAAAACAAAGACACCAGTTCAATTTACCAGAAATACAAAGGTGACCAAGATTTATTTTTAATTAAAAACTCTTACAGCAACGCAGATATTTTTGGTGGATCAGCTCTAAATAAATCAGGCAGTATTTCTCGGGGCATAACTTTTGGAAACAGTCAAGATCTTGGTGTGAATTCTTCTTTAAATTTAGAATTATCGGGAGATATCGCTCCAAATCTTAAATTGCTCGCTTCTATTTCTGATGACAATTTACCCATTCAACCAGATGGAAACACGAATAAACTTCAAGAATTTGATCAAATTTACATACAAGTTTACAACGACCGACTAAAATTGATAGCAGGAGATTTTTGGCTTAAGAAACCAACAGGATATTTTTTAAATTATGCAAAAAGAGCACAAGGTTTATCTATAAATTATCGCTGGCAATCAGACTCTACAAGATATTGGACTTCACAGGTAAGTGGTGCACTTTCCAAAGGTAAATTTCAAAGACAAATAATACAAGGTGTTGAAGGAAACCAAGGTCCGTATAGATTAATTGGTGCAGACAATGAGCCTTTTATCATTGTACTAGCTGGAACTGAACAAATTTTTATTGATGGAAGATTGCTAGAACGCGGTCAAGAATATGATTATACAATAAATTACAATACATCAGAATTAACTTTCACTGCCAGAAACCAAATTACCAAAGACACAAGAATTGTAGCAGAATTTCAATATTCAGATCAAAATTATGCGAGAAGTTTAGTGCAGACAAGCCATACTTATCATTCTGAAAAATTAAAATATTGGATAAATGCTTACAGTGAACAAGATGCTAAAAATCAGCCTTTGCAACAAAATTTAAGCATTGCTGATAAAAGAAAACTTTCAGAAATTGGTGACACTTTAGCTTTGGCTCAAATTTCAAGTATAGACTCCGTAGGTTATGCTGAAAATCAAATTTTGTATAAACTGGTTGACTCAACAATTTATGATTCTGTATTGGTTTTCAGCGTTAATACAGATTCTGCTATTTACCGTGCATCTTTCAGATTCGTTGGTTTGGGAAATGGCGATTATGTTTTTGATAGTTATAACGCCTTGGGGAAAGTTTACCGTTGGGTAGAACCGGTTGCAGGACTTTCGCAAGGAGATTATGAACCTTCTCGCGTTGTTGTTACTCCAAAGAAAAAACAGATGGTTACCACTGGTGCAATTTATCAGATTAACAAACAATTTAGTTTAGAGAGTGAACTTGCATCTTCCAAAAACGATATCAATACCTTCTCGCGCTTTAATAGTTTTGACGATCAAGGATATGCGGCAAAGGTCAAAATAAAAGGCATTTTTCCACTTTCCAGAGATAGCATAGTGAAATGGAAGGTTGAAACCAAAGGAGAATTTGAAGCTTTGGACAGATATTTTTCACCTATTCAACAATACCGTACTGTTGAATTTGACAGAGATTGGAACACTCGGGGGAAAAACTACCAAGGAAATCAAGTTTTGAGTGGTGCTGGTGCCAATTTCAGAAATTATAAATATGGCAATGTTAATGTTGAACTGCAAAATTATATAATTGGGCAAGATTTTAATGGTAATAAAATTCTTACGGATGGAACTTGGATTAAAAAAGGTACGAAAGCAATTTGGAACGGATTTGCATTGAAAAGTCAGGCTGATAATCACAACACAGCACAAAATTCAACCCAAAATTTGACACAAAATACATTTATTCGTCACCGTGCCGAAATATCTCAAAGTATTGGAAATTATTTAGTTGTAGGCTACAAAGACGATCAAGAACACAATGTTTTTCGCAACGACAGTATTGCATTCACAGCACTTAGTTATGACTTTTTTGATTATCAATTTTATCTGGCAAATGGCGACAGCGTTAAAAATAAATATAAAATATTTTACAGAGAAAGATTTGACAAACGACCAGATACTACTAATTTAAGATTAGCAGCCAAAGCAACTACAATTGGAGGTGAAATTGGCATAACTGAATTAAAAAATCAGCGCCTTACATTTATTACAAGTGTTAGAAAATTAGAAATAAAAGACAGTTCACTCATCAATCAACAAGCAGAAAATTCATTAACGAGTAGGTTAGATTATGAACTTCGATTGTTTAAAGGTACGTTCACATGGAACAACTTTTATGAGATTGGCTCTGGACTTGAACTGAAAAAAGAATTTCTATATATAAAAGTGAATGATGGTCAGGGAATTTACACTTGGATAGATTATAACGGCGATAACATTCAAGATTTAAACGAATTTGAAGTGGCTCAATATATTGATCAAGCAAGTTATATTAGAGTTTTTACACCCAGTAATAATTATGTTAAAACATATAGTAATGAGTTCAACCAAAGTATTTTTATTAGACCTGAAAGAATTTGGGCAAGCAGTAAAAAGAAAGCATTGAAATTGTTGAGTAACTTTTCAAATCAATTTCGAGTTAGATTATCTAGAAAAACCAATTATTTTGATGGAGCACAGTCTTTCAACCCTTTTGTAAAAGAAATACGTGACACCAATTTATTAAGTGCAGCAAGTAATATTCGGAATACATTTTTCTTTAACCGAACCTCCACAATTTTCGGAACAGAATATACATTTCAAGACAACCGAATAAAAACTTTACTGGCAAATGGTTTTGATAGCAGACAAAATACATTTCATGAAATTAGTGCTAGAGGTAACATTGCTAGAAAGTTCACCATTGAAAGTAATTACCAAAATGGTTTAAAAATTAGTATTGCAGATTATACCACAGGGCGAAATTATAGATTGGCGTATTACATCGTTAAAGGAAGTTTTATTTACCAACCGAACACAGTTTTTCGAATTTCGTTGGATGGTCGATATTCTGAAAAACAAAACTCTGTAGAATTTGGTAGTGAGAGAGCAGTAGTGCGAGAATTAGGAACGACTTTAAAATACAATCAGCTGGAAAAAGGAAGTTTACAAGCCACTTTTAGCACTATTCAAATTGACTACAATGGTGCAGCAAATTCTGCTGTAGGTTTTGAAATGTTAGAAGCTTTGCAACCAGGAATTAATTATACTTGGAGTCTAAATTACCAGCGATCAATTTCCAAAAATCTCCAGTTTTCTTTACAGTATAATGGCAGAAAAACACAGGTGAATAGTGCCATTCATAGTGCAGGAATGGAGGTTAGAGCATTTTTCTAGGGATTTATTTTGTGTTTTTGGCATGTTCATTCTCAAATCACTTCTAGCTGGAAGTAATTATTAGTGTTTAAGTTTAAAATAGCGCCGAAAAAATGGATTATTTTAAATTTCAATCGGAGAAATAAGGATATTTTTTGTTGGATTTGGGTGGGGTGTATGAGAATTTTTAAAAGTTGGTATTTTTTATAGGTGTTTAAAAAAATTAATCATCTAAAATACTGATAATAAAAATATTGCATCCATGGCACCGTGCCAAACTATCTTACTCAAATTCGCCAAACCCCAAAAACACTCAACGCGAAAACCTCAATTTTCTTAATAATCTCCCTAGACAATTTCCAAATATCCAAACCTCTCAATTCAAAACCCAAGACCTTTTTACTCCAACCATCGAAATGTTTCAAAACCTCCACTGCACAGGGAAAATCCAGTTTCCATCGTTCTTCAACTCCTGCTAAAAATTCTTTCACTTCACCCCGTCTAAATATATGTACATCTTCACCTTTGACATAAAACACATATTGTTCAATAACAAAAACCCTTATGCCGTTATGGAAATCTTTGTAGCAGTATTTACTTGTTCTGAAACCTTTTTTACGTAGCTCATCAAGATTAGCTTTGAAATAGTTTTTACTCGCGCCCATAGTAAATTCCATAATCTCATAATTCTTCTTCTCAAAAACATCGAGTTCGAGAGTACGATCTTTAAGTTGGCGAACTTTTCGCTTATTGTATTTGAACCGACAGTATTTATTACAATATCTTTTTGTTGGTAATTTACCGTAGACCGGCTCTTTGCACGCAGGACATTCATGTCCCATGGCGGTAATTTTAAACATTTTTTTGGTTTTAATTTGTAAAAATCTAACCGTAAAGATATATAACTAATTTAAATTACCAAATAATATCTATATTTTAATCAAAAAACCGTTATTGTTTTTAATTAAATTGTGAAATCAAATATGAAATCTCAAACCTACCAAAATACTTTTAGAAAAAGAATTATATCTTTTTATTTCAGGAGAATTTATAAAATCTATGCCCAGACCCAACCCTGAAAAAATCTCAAACTTTCTAGCTTTAGAAAATCTATAAGATGGTTGAATTGAAATACTTGTTGAAAAGTGATAATCATTTTTTAGTTTGCGATTATCCCAGTATTCGATGTCTTCTTCTTGAGGATAATTTTGCGTAAATGGGCTGTAATTATCTCTCGTAGTATATTTTCTATACTCAAAGTCGACTTTTGCATTTGTTCCGATAAAAAATGTGTTGTAAAGATTTAATAGAATATTGAAATTATTGGCATCGGGAAAAATCTTTGTCCCAATATTCATAGATATGCCAAATCTTTGTGAATTATATTTGGCATATAAATATTGGTGGGTTGTTTTTTTTATAAAAATCATTTCTCCTGTTTTACTAGAAGTCAAAGTATCTACAATTGCGGTGTCTGGAAAACCGTATTTATAACACTGGTAAGAATTATTAAAATAACTGAACCCTCCAGAAATTTGTAAATTATTAAAAAAATTTCTTTGATTTATTTGGAAATTTGTTCCAATCAAAACTGAATTTCGGTTGCTCCCTTCGTATGTTTTTTCATACTGAGTTGAACCAGAAATCGTATCAAACAAATTGGTAAAATTTTCAAAATCATCAATATTTACGGTGGTTCGATTGTTAACCGAATTTAAATTATATTCGACAAACCAATTTCGCTTTTCAATTTTTTCTTCCTGCGAATAAACATCTTGAGCAAGAACCAAACTCAAGAAAATTATTACTAGTCTATCAACACTTAGGTAAAACACTCTCATAGAATTAAATATTTAAAACAATCTCAGCTTAACGACTGATGAATCATTAAATTTCATAGAATTAAAAATTTCGATTATTTTCATATTTGCACTAATCAACATTAGAATATTAACACTTTTTTCTTCGAACTTGCTATATTATTAAGGACTTGACTATTTTTGTGCTAGATTTTAAGAAACTTTGAGAAAAATCTCTCCTTTTGAAATGACAATTTTCGTAATTCTAACTTGCGGATTATTGACTTGCGCCCTGTTTTTCATGCCCAAACAAGGATTTAATATTTTTGGCTGGGATGTGAAATTTCTCCACCATTCAGATGTTTTTGACAAAGAAGAAAAAGTAATTGCAGAAATTGATGATTTAATTGAAGTTGATACTACTTTAGCTCTCGATCCTCAAATAAAACACGATTACAAAGGAAAAGGAAATAAAGGCGCACCTTCAGGATCAGATTTTAACGAAGAAAGTAAAACGACAATACATTTTTCTGAAACTGGAATTGTAAATTTATATACCTTCTTTACAAACCTCGAAGCTGCAGCATCTCCTGGCAAAAAAATGCACATTATGCACTACGGAGATTCGCAACTTGAAGGCGATAGAATGACTGCTTTTATTCGCGAACGCGTGCAAAATCAGTTTGGAGGACATGGACCAGGTTTAATTTCTGCATTCAATACTTACAGTACAAATACTTACAGACAATCTTTGTCGCCAAATTTTGTGCGATACGCAGCTTTTGGTGGCGACAATCAACTCAAAAAAAGAAACTATGGAATTTTAGCTTCGGCGGCAAGATTTACACCTGAAATTACAGATTCAACAGCACTCGCAAACGCTAAAACAATTCAAGAAGGTTGGATTGAAATTGAACCAAATGGATCAGCTTATGCTAGAGCGAAAATATACAACAATGCTAAAATGTATTACACGGGTTGTCTCAAACCTTGCGGACTAAAAGTTTATCAAAATGGCAATTTAATTCATGAAGACAGTCTTAAAGTTGATGGCAAGTTGCATTCAGTAAAACTTTCATTTCCTGGTAATCCTGGTAAACTGAAATATGTGTTTTCTTCAACCGTTAGTCCTACAATTTGTGGTTTCAATTTAGAGGGCGATGTTGGTGTGCAAATGGACAATGTAGCAATGCGAGGATCAAGTGGCACAATTTTCGGTTCGTTAGAAGGAAATGCAGCTTCGGCCATGTATAACGATATAAATGCTAAAATGATTATCATGCAATTTGGCGGAAATTCTGTCCCGTTTTTTAAAGACAGCGCAGGCGTAAGAGGATTTGCCAATTCATTTAAATCGCAAATTAAAGTAATGAAAAATTACAACCCCGGTGCAGTTGTAGTGGTTATTGGTCCTAGTGATATGTCGCAGTTTGTTGATGGAGAATATGAAACCTACAAATATTTACCGTATTGTGTTGAAATGATGAAAAAAGCAGCCTTAGAAGTTGGCGCAGGATATTGGGATTTGTACAATGCCATGGGTGGCATAAACTCAATGGAAGCTTGGGTTAATAAAGGTTTGGCAGGAAAAGATTACATACATTTCTCCCCAAAAGGTGCGAGCATTGCCAGTCAATTGTTCTACAATGCTTTAATGTCCGAATACAATAAGTGGAAATCGGGCGTTCAATAAGTTTGGTAAGTGTGAATTAGAGAAGTAAATTAGGCAAGTGAATTAAAAAGATAAATTACAATTTGAAATTTTTTAAAGTTATATTCTTAATGTTATTCTGTGGATTTCTATCCTACGGACAAAATACAACTCAATACAACTCGCCTAATGATTCAACTAAAAATGCTAAAATAAATTCGCCTAACGATTCACTTAGCAATTACGTTTTTCCTTTTTTTAGAGACATTGACACAGCTTACCAAAGTCGCTATCCATTTATAGATTATTCTAAAAACAACTTTCATTTCTATACCAAAAATTCTAAAAATTGGGAATTACTTTATTCGCGAATGGCAGAAATGTTTAAAGAAAAAAATCAGAAACTGAATTTTTACCACATTGGAGGTTCCCACATCCAAGCAGATATTTATACCCACGATGCCAGAACACAATTGCAAACCCGTTGGAGCAATCTTGAAGGTGAAAGAGGTTTGATTTTTCCTTTTGATTTGGCCAAAACCAACAATCCAGGCAATTATGATTTTAAATCACCAAACAGTTGGAAAGGTCACCGAAGTGTTACCCAGCACGATAGAGATTATGGAGTTCTTGGTGCATCCATAACCTGCTCCGATTCTGCTTCAATTATTGTATTTAGATACGATCGTACAGTTATAAAACCCGGCTTTTCAAAAATTAGAATTCTTCACAACAAAGGCTATTTTCCTATTGAACTTAACTTTGGGCAGGATGAAGTATTCATAATAGAAAAGCGCCATCATCCAGAATTAGGCTATACTGATGTCTTTTTCACCGATCCGCTAGATACTTTTAATGTTCAATTTGCCAGAACAATCAATTCTCCCTTCGAAGTAGAATTATTTGGTTTTCAACTTAGTAATGCCAGTCCGGGAATTTCTTACACGGCAATTGGTGTTAATGGAGCAGGACTCTACACCTATCTCGATTGCAAAAATTTCGAAGAGCAACTTACACTTTATCCACCAGATTTTTTCGCATTTTCTGTTGGTACAAATGATGGAAATGTTCCTTACGATGATTTCAGACCAGAAGTTTATAAAAGCAATCTTGAGAAAATGATGAAAATTGTTTTGAGAGCCAATCCCAATTGTGCCATTTTGCTCACCGTACCTAATGATTCTTATTATCACAGAAGAAGTTTAAATAGAAACATAGCCCGCGAACGAGAAATGATGGAAGAATTGGCAGTTAAATACGAAGTGCCTATTTGGGATTTGTACGGATTAATGGGAGAATTGGGCTCAAGTAAAACTTGGATGCGCAATGGACTTATGGTTTCAGATTTGGTTCATTTCACATCACCCGGTTATCACCTGAAAGGAGAATTATACATGGATGCATTTATGAAATGGATGGATCAAATGAAAACTTTCACAAACACGCAATTGAATTATTAAATGGGAGAATTGTTAAATAGGGTCTTTGGCTTTAGTTTCGATAAAGACAACCCAATGGAATTTACCAATATAGATTTTTGGTTGTTCTTTTTAGTTGTAATAATTCTTTTTTCACTTTTACAAAAAAACAGACTTGTCCGTAGCATTTTTCTTGCCTTGGTTAGTTTTTTCTTTTATTACAAAACTTCTGGTCTTTTTGTTTTTCTCTTGCTCTTTAGTGTTTTGTTCAATTATGCAATGGGCTTCGCAATCTCCAATGCTCAAAATACTTTAAAGAAAAAATGGGTAATTGCCATTTCTGCCATTGTAAACGTCGCTTTTCTTGCTTTCTTTAAATACGCTTACTTTTTCACAGAATCTTTCAATGAACTTTTCCATACCAACTATGAAGTCTTTAATTACTTCGCCACAATGGCTAATAGTTTTTATGGTTCGCAAACATTTACAGAAAAGATCTTGCTTCCCATAGGTGTCTCCTTCTTCACCTTTCAAAGTATAAGTTATGTGGTTGATATCTATCGAAATGAAATAAAACCCGTGCGCAATCTTTTCGATTATGCATTTTTCGTAACCTATTTTCCGCAATTGGTAGCAGGACCAATTGTAAGAGCAAAAGATTTTATTCCGCAGATATATGAGCCCTATTCACTTACTAAAAATGAGTTTTCGTGGTCTATCATTCAAATTGTTAAAGGCTTAATCAAAAAATTAATCTTTGCAGATTTCATAGCATTTCATTTTATAGATCTCATTGTAGATAATCCAACTGGTTATCCAGGTTTTGTTTCTGTGTTGGCCATGTGGGGCTATTCATTGCAAATTTATGCCGATTTTTCTGGCTATACAGATATTGCAATTGGCATTTCAAGACTCATGGGTTTCCGCCTGCTAGAAAACTTCAATTCGCCTTATAAAGCAAGAAGCGTAGCCGATTTTTGGAGACGTTGGCACAAATCTCTCGGATCGTGGCTGCGAGATTATCTCTACATTCCATTGGGCGGAAACCGCTCTGGCGGCTTAGGCACTTTCTTAGCCACTTTTGTCATATTTGTTTTTCTAATATTTATTACCCAATGGTATGAGTTGGCTTATGTTTATGGCGGACTTATGCTCATTTACCTCATCGTCACAAAGGCATTTCCAAAATTACAGAGTTTTGTTTTCAGAGATATGAACTTGCTCATTACCATGGTTATAGGTGGTTTGTGGCACGGTGCCAGCACAAACTTTGTCATTTGGGGCGCAATGAATGGTTTGGCACTAATTATCTACAATCACTGGAAAAAAATCTCACCTTACGAGAACAGCACCAACTATTTCGCCATAGCCTGGAAACTTATACTGGTCTTCAACTTCATCACCTTCACAAGAATCTGGTTCCGTATGGAGACAGAAGCTGGCCCAATGATAATGGTTAAACACATCTGGGAGCACTTCGATTTTTCGTTGGCAATGCTCGGCAAAGTTTTGTGGAATTTCCAAGCCGTTTTCTGGATAATGCTAGCAGGATTCATCACCCACATGTTACCCAACAAAGTTAAGTTAGTTTACGAGCGCGCATTTAGAGTTCTGCCAATTCCAGTTCAAGCATTAAGCGTTGCAGTTATCATATTCTTCGTTTACCAAGCAACCATTGGGGTTTCCAAGCCATTTGTTTACTTCCAGTTTTAATACAAGCGGCTTTCCCTGACTTCGGCCACTGAGCGGAGGGTTTCGGTCACTATGCGAAGCGTTTCTGGTCACTGAGTCGAAGTGGCCAAAATCCACGAAATCCACGAATTATATTAATCATCAGCTAATAAAATCTTTAATTTTTAAGTCAACAATTTGGGCGTTTTCCGGCTTTCCATTATAGCATTGCACCACCCAACCTCAGTTTTCAGTCAAGTTGCAAAGCGCTCCCTAAAGTCGCGTTTGCAACTTGCTTCCTACTGGGCTTTGTGCCACAATACTGCCATTGCTATCCGGCGCATGAGTTCATCGTGGGTAAGAGAAATGATAATAATTCTAGTTTAACCGTTTTACAAAGCTTACAATCCCACAAAAATCACCATTTGTTAAAATTTTCTTAAAATAAACTTTTTTATTTCAAAATAAAGTTATAAATTGCTCTCAGATTTGATATTTCAATGATACCAATATTTTATTAACCAGCTGTTAGGGCTACTACATTCCACCAGCAAAAAAACTTAAACACATAAAAATGCAACAATCTGCTCAAGACAACCATTACGATTATTTGTATCTGGTTTATTTGAGAAATTTTATCTTAGATGGAGTAGAAGCGGACAATGTTTTTCTCCAAAACCAAATAATCGGACAAAACCACCAGACGCTACAAACAATTGATCCTCATATTGATCTTGAAAAAAGTGATGATACAGATAAGGCAGTTTTAAACAACTTCATTCGAAACGAAGTTTGCCCTTGGTATTTGGGTTTGCAAAATACAGAATTGGGTTCGCAAGCAAGACCTAACTATATTTATAAAAGCATACGCTGGGCTCGAAACCTAATAGTAGTTGGTAATTTAGTAACACCAGTAACCGACCCGGGAGACTACATAGTAAAAGCAAATGGTGACTTAAAACTGCGAGCTGGTGATGAAATAATTCTAAAACCTGGTTTTTATACTGAACCAGGAGCTGTTTTCCACGCAAAAATACAAAGTCCAAATACATGCAATGGCAAAATGTATGTTGCCGGTGAAGATGAAGACAAGACTGAATATACCGAAAGACCCATACCTATTTCAGAAACCAATATAGAACAACAATACTCTCTTTTAATTTTCCCAAATCCCAATAATGGCAACTTTAGCATCATTGCCCACAAGCCATTAAACGGTTTTGTTGTTTATAACCTCGAAGGCAGGTTAATTTATGAGCAACATCAATTAAGCGAAATGCGCTATGAAGTAAACCATACCTTCGAAAAAGGAAGTTATTTACTATATTCTGAAATGGATAAGCGAACTTATAAATTCATTGTGTTATGAGAAAGTTTTTATCATATGTTTCAATTATTATTTTTCTTTTGGGTTGCACAAAATTCGGAAAAAACCTTACTGTGCGTGGTAAGGTAATAAATGCAGTAACTAATCAAGGCATTCCAAATGAAAAAGTAAAAATTTTAAAAAGTACGGGCATTTATTTGGGAAACCACGTAACTCAAAAAACAGATTTTAATGATTTTACATCTGAGCCAAATGCTGTTGTAGAAGCACAAGCCGTAAACGAAATAATTTTTAAGCCAGGTGTGCATCTTAAAGCCGGCACAACTTTTCATGCCTTTATTGGTGATATTATTTGTGCCAAATCTGCTTATGTTTCAGATAATAATGAAAATTCTAATTCGGAAAATAATATAAACAGTATAAATTCTAAACGGATTTTGGTTTCAAGTAAACCAGTCGTATATCCAAACCCTAACAACGGTTCATTTAAAATAAAATGGAATGAATTTGATACTGACAAACAATTAAATTTATCCGTATACGACCTTTCAGGTAAGTTATTATTTCAATCATAAACAAATATAGAAACAGAAGTTAGACATAACCTTATCAAAGGTTATTATATCATCATAATAAAAGACGACAAATCATGGTACTCAGAAAAAATTCTCATTACAGATTAATAACGCAATTTTTAACAGTGATATTCATTGTGTTTTCTTCTGCTTGTAAAAAATTAGATAAGGACAATCCAATTGAGTTTAATATAAAGGCGCACATTCCTTACAATGATGAACCCATAGCTTTTGTAAAATACACCATCCGTGAATACAAAGCTAAGAATGGAATAAACGTAATTGGCGATAAAGAATATACTCACCCTGTCAACCAAAAGTAATTTCAATTCGTTACATTTAATGAAAAATGAAAATGATGAGAAATTTACTTACTCTATTTGTGATGTTAATACTCCTAACTTCTTGCTTTAAAACAAAAAAGCAGATTACGGGGAAAGTATACAATCCTATTACAGGTGTAGGTATTGCACATCCTACAATTACATTTTCTATAAAAAATAAAGGAAAATCAGATTTATATTCTATAGTTGAACAAGTTACCGGAAACACCTATGGAGATTTCACAATTGAGGCAAAAGCCCGCAAACCAATGATTGCCAATGTAGTTTTGGACCCGGCTAAATATTATTTGCTTGGATGGTATGATAATGGAGGTTTGTATGATACAATTATTGCTGCAAAAAAATCAAAATTCGATTTTCAAGCAGTGCCTTATGCACATTCTAAACTAATCGTCAACAACATAAATTGCCAAGGTGCAAGCGACAGCATAATTATTTATCAATCCGATCAGTTGGGTACAATTGACGCGGATTTTGCTTGGGTGCAAACAGGTTGCATAAATTATGAGTCGGATTTTTCAAATGTTTTAATGGGCGAATTTTATTATAAATGGGTTGTCATCAGAAATGGTATCAAAACGTATTTTAGTGATACCGTTTTTTTTAACGAAGATGAATTTAAAACTTATATTATTAATTATTGAAAGAAAATAATCCCTACAACCTCTTCGCAAACTCTACCAACAACTTTTGTATATCTGCAAATTCACTAAAACTTAGGTTTTCGTAAGTATCACCCACGTCATGGTAATGTCTGTTTGGTCCAGATGTGTACATGAAAAATGCTGGCACTCCTTTCTCTGTAAAGAAATAATGATCGCTATTTGCTGCCGGACCTCGGCTTTTTATAACTGTCAATAAATTTTCTTCTTTGTTTATTTCTTGCAATAACTCAAACTGCTTTTCGAAAAGTGTGGCATTTACTATTGTAACGCCATCTTCCCCAGAACCCATAATGTCTAAATTAAATAAAAAGGTCATTTTTTCTAATGGAAAAGTCGGATTTTCAGTATAAAATTTAGAACCCAACAAACCTGCTTCTTCTCCTGCAAAAGCAATAAAAAGTACATTAAAATCTGGCGGATTTTCAGTAAAATATTTTGCCATCGAAAGCAACATTGCTGTGCCACTTGCATTGTCGTTTCCACCTGGGAAATAGGTATCTGCTCCCATTCTGCCCAAATGATCGTAATGCGCTGTAAAAACTACGGTTTTTTTAGATTTCTTTTTGCTTTTTATATACGCAATCACATTTTGAGAAGAATAATATTCAATCGCCAAGGCATCAATATTTAAAACAATTTCAGTTTCGTTTGCATTGTCATTTCCTGAACCATTTGTTATTTCTACTCCCAAGTCATTACGCGGATATTTATTTTTTTGGAGGTAAATGTATGCGTTTGGCAATTGTTGTTGATCTACCGTCCAAGTAAATTTTTCATCGGTAAGTTCAATAACTGGCAAAAGCGTATTTAATTCATTGGCAATGCCTTTCACTATTTTAAGACTGTCTTTAGATATTCCTTCAAAATCTAAAGTAAAAGCATTGTATTTGCCAGTTTCCATTTTAGATTTTATATAAATCGGAAATTTTTCTAAATCATCAAAATCTTTTTTTTGCAACAACAAAGGTGTTAAGCTAGAATGGATGGATGCACTGCCTGCATGCACAATGAAATCAATTCCTGTAATTAATTTTTGACCGTTAACAATACAACTAACTTCCTTCGGAAAAGAATTGACAGACATAATAAATTTCTGACAATATTCTTTGCTTTTATTTTGCTTGCTTTTGTAAGGTTTAACACCAAGTTTGGCAAATTCTGATGCTATAAACTTTGCAGCAATTTTATCTCCACCATTTACATACCCTCTGCCATGAAACGAACTGTCGCACAGTGTTTTTACTATATTTCGGCCATATTCTACTTGAGAAAATAAAGGTGCGCAAAATGAAACAATGAATAGAAAGCAAATTAATTTTTTAAGCATATCTTCTATCAACTTTTTGCATGAATTCGCCAACTGTTTCGCTGTCTACATCCCATTCAAATTCTTCACCGTAATTTATTGCTTTTTTTCTTGCTTCGTCTAATGATTTCATGTTGTCTAATGTTTTTATTGCATCAGAAAAAGACTCGGCAGAACCATCAAACAGTTCATTTATAAATTGAATTCTTTCATTCATTCCGAAAGATCCAATTAAAGTTTCCAGTTTGCTTGATTTTAATTTATGTCCAAGTGAATTATCAATAATTTTAGTGTCTTGTCTGTCTTGCGCCATTTTATCTGCGAAATTTCCGCTTACCTGAGGTGTTTCTATTGGCGTTTGAGTAAAAGTTTCTTCCGATTTATATTCTACTTGCGGCAAATCTTTTACCTCAACAATTGGCTCTTCCTTTTCTATTACTTTTTGATTTTCCTTTTCAGGTTCAACAACATTTACTGGTTCAGAAATAGTTTTATCCTCAACTTCACTCTGCATCATACTAAAATCAAACATTGGCAAATCTTCATCTTCCTCAATATCCGAATTTATTTCTTCTTGTTTATTTTCTTCCTTAGCTTCCTCCTTTATTTCTTTTAAATCTTCTTCAATTTTAGAATCTTGTTCTGCGTTCTTAATTGAATCATCTACTTCGTCTAATAAACTTTCTGTTTGATTGTAAATTTTTGCTTCAATGGCTTTGTATCTCAAAATAATGCTTCTTTCATGTAAAGTAGCTGTTAGTTCTACCAAATTATCCAAATCATCTAAATTCAGTCTGCCTGTTTGCATTTTATCAAAAAGATTTTGAATATTTTTTAATAATTCTTCCTTTTTTAATATACTCATTTCTCCAAATTTTGTCATGATATTTTTACTTTTCAACATTTACAGGCACTTCTTCACAAAGTGTTTTTATACAGTGAAGAAATAACGATTTTTGCAAGGTAAATTTACCCATTAAAGGTATTCAAAAAAAAATAAACCTTACGAAGTTCTCTTCGTGGTTTTGTTAATAACCCTTTGATGCGAACTATATTGCAATAATTTTAAAATAATCATAAAGCGTATGTTTTTAGAACATTTTCCCGAAGAAGGCAGACATGGATGGATGGAAGTAATCTGTGGAAGCATGTTTTCTGGCAAAACAGAAGAACTCATTCGCCGACTAAAAAGAGCGGAATTTGCCAACCAAAAAATCTTACTTTTCAAACCAGAAGTAGACGATCGTTCGGGCGATGAAAATGTGGTAAGTCACCAAGGATCTAAATTACAAGCAATAATAGTTTCCGATTCCGAGAGCATTTTAAAACATTGGAAAAACGAAAGAATTGTAGCAATAGACGAAGCCCAATTCTTCGATGCAAATTTACCCGAAGTCTGCGAAACCTTGGCAAAAAAAGGCGTTCGTGTAATACTAGCCGGATTAGACATGGATTATTTAGGCAAACCCTTCGGACCAATGCCCAACCTACTCGCCATGGCAGAATACGTAACAAAAGTCCACGCCATCTGCGTTTCCTGCGGCAACCTCGCACAATTCAGTAATCGCACAGTTAAAGAAAGCAAGCAAGTTTTGGTAGGCGCTGTAGAAAGTTACAAACCGCTTTGCAGAAGTTGTTACAATAAAGTCAAGGTATCGTAGGGACGTCGATTTATTGTTTCACTACGATACAGAAATACGTCCTTCAATCGATAATTATGATTTACGATACCATGGAAACCGCGTCCCTACGATACCGAAATACGTCCTTCAATCCTTTTTTTTAGTATATTTGAGATAGTAAAAGTTGAAAAAATGAAACGAAAGTTATATTCCTATCTTACATTATTTTCACTCTTTACATTAAATTCTTGTGTCAAAAACAATGATAATCCTTCTTGGCTCGAAGTAAATAAATGGACGCTTTTGGCAAATGCAGATTTGAGTGGCAATGAAGGAGAATTAACCCAAAATTTCACCGAAGCTTGGGTGTATATCAACGATGAAGTTTTAGGCGTTTTTGAAGTACCGTTTAAAATTCCAGTTTTAAAAAGTAGAAATGTCAACATTAAGATTTACCCAGCAGTTAAGAACAATGGTGTTTCGGCAACAAAAAAAATATATCCGTTCGTTACGTTTTATGAAATTGATGCAGAGTTAATTAAAGACAAAACACTTACCCTATTTCCAACAACAAAATATTACAGTGAAACCCAATTTGATATAGAAGATTTTGAAGATGCAAACCTTAAAATTGAAGACGATCCAAGTTCTC
>JBBSUQ010000038.1:0-21820 GCA_038234235.1 Flavobacteriales bacterium | reverse complement strand
TCTTGATAGGTTGCAGAAAGTCTCATATAAGGATACAAACTGGCATCAATAAAAGAATTTAAATTTGTTATTGAATCAAAACTTGTAAAAGCAGTATCAATAGTTGTTACTAAATTTTGGTTTATATCAAATAAATCTATGTTCAAAATTGTGGTATCTTGATTTGGAGAATCTAATGAGTTTTGTTTCCAATACATCGCAGTCCATTCAGCTGAAGGCCCGATTAATGGCGAAATTTCTTTTCCTTTTGAATCTGATCCGTAAATATTTACTTTTAATAAAATTGAATCAGCTGCTTCAGATAATCCATTTATAGCATCTGGTTGAGGTAAATTGTTGAATTTTTCAATAACAGAATTTGGATCTCCCTTTTTACAGAAAAAACTGAAACCTCTATTATTTATTCCTGGTACAATACTATCAGATCCTAAGGTTTGAAAGGTTGTGTACATTGCTGGATCTAATGCATCCCAATTTGAATATTCTGGACCAATGGCAGTGTAAATTAGAATATAATGACCATCTGGTACCTCATTTAATACCATGTTTTGGAAAGCCGCAAGCTGTGAAGCAGAATTTTGTCTGAATATAAAATATTTTTCAACTCTGGATCTACATCCACCAATGTCATTTACGTTGCCGAAACTGTGCGTTGGGTTTGACGTTCCGTAGTGTGTACCCCAAGGTTCCAATGTTAGTGGATCGATAACCGCAACATGAAGAGAAGGTGTGTAAGAGCAAATACCATATTCTTGTTGCTGACCGTTTAAATAATAAGCGGAAAAGTAAACGCTATAACCATCGTATCCTGCATATACATTGCTTTCAAGTTGTGCAATTTCAGGTGAAAATTCTTTAACCAGTCCTGGTTCGTTGTAAAATATATTAGAATATCCATTGTTTCTAGTTTGAAGAAAATGATCTTGTCCCCAACCTTCTTTACCTATGATATATTGAAAAGATCTAAAAATATAATTATTTAGTCCATCATCTACCGCAACTCTCCAAAAATAAACAGTACTGTCAACTAAAACCAATGGAGATGATGTGCTTGAAGCGACAGATAACCATTGAGAAGGATTTACTTCTTTTACACCTCCCAAGCCACTTACTAATGCATATTTTCTAAATGGACTGTTGAAATAATCTGTAGTGTCAATTTCGAAACGATAAGTGTTGTACTCGGCAATTGGATTAATTGTAGATGCTTTCAACGTTATACTGTCTTTTGGAACTACAGCAAATTTTGAAGGTAAAACAGGTATAATACCATCGATATTTATTTGCAATGGAAACTCTATAATATTATTACTTATTTCATCGTATTGTTCATTTACAACATTAGGTTGGTCAATGTAAATTTTAAATAAATTTTGACCAATTGAAATATTTGGTTGCAATGGTAAATTCAAGGTTATTGTATCGATGTAATTAAGACTGTTTTTTACAATTAAATAGACAGAATCTACAGCAGAATTTGGAAAATCTCTAATGATTTCAATTGTAAAATTGGTGTCAATTGATTGTCCCAAATTTTTGATTATCAGTTTTAACTCTAAACTATCAGTGGCAAGTGTAATATTATTAGGACTTATAGTATAGCTCTGATTGGTTATTTCAATTTCCGGCTTGTTATGAAAATTCATTCTTATCATCGGGTCGCCATTCAAAACCATTTGTTCGGCGGTTGATTCATTGTACAAGTCAACACTGCTTAAAGTATAGAGTGTTTGCGCTGTATTTTTCATTTGTTCACCTAATGTGGCACCGTAGGCGGAACTTGAAAAATTTTTGTATAATTCTGACGTATAATTATTTAATGCATGAGTAAAGCCTAAATTTACTGTTGAAATAAAGGCAATAGCTCCATAATCCTTTACTTGTACAAATTTTTCAGAAGTTGAAATTTCAGTACCGAAACAGTTTCCGTTGTAACATGAATTACCAATAACAACTGGATATTTGCCATAATTATTCCAATTTGAAGGTTCATCAATGTTGATTTCAAATCCCGATCCTCCTGACAATGCGTGTCCGAAAAAGTTCATTAAAGAAACCCCTTCAGACAATCTTTCGGTTATCGTATCCAATATAAAAGGATCAAAAGGCAAAGAGCTGCTTTTGTAATATCTGTTTACATGCCCAGCAAATTTACTGCCTTCAATAATATTTTCATAACCTTCCATATAATTCTGGAAAGAAGTTTGTTGTGGAAAATTTGCTCCACCTGCAAAATGTAAAATTTGTTTTTGCCAATCTTTCGTGGCTGAATTATAAATTCCATTTTGATCTTGTTGCAGATCATATTGTATGAGTTTATCTAAATAATCTGCCAGCTGTATACTATCTTGCACAGCAATTCTTCCTGTCGGAATTTTAGGAACCCATTTTCCTGATAGTTCTTCGGCGCTGAATGCCATGTCGCTAGTTGGTATACCAAATGCTGGCACTAAGTTTAATGTTTCATAAGCAGGGTTTAACCGTACAGCAGTAGAAATAATCCCTTTTCCTACCAAAAACAATCCTTTAGGTTTATCTGTAGAGTTATCATAAAAATAATTAGAAAGTCTTCTTATACCAATAGAATGGTTGGCAATTCCACCGCCAAACTGCAATGCTACTTGTTCTGATTCAGCTCTCACTACATTGTAGCCACCACCAGCAATAGATTGTCTGTAGCTTACATAATCGTTAATACTTTGTTGAAATTTGGTAGGATAAACCATTATTAAAGCTGCTTCAGGATTACTTGCCGTAATATTCTGGAAATAACCACTGGCACTTACTTTCGAAATATTTACCACAGTTGCTATGGCGTTATCTGGTTGAAAAAATAGGGTTTGTTCATTACCTGAACCATTGTTGCTGACCAAAAAGGTTTGAACTCCAGCAATATCCGTAAAATATACTCTTTTTACCGTATTTCCTGAAAGTACAAAAACTATATGGTTGCTGCCTCCCACGTTTTGAATAGATAATTTCGCCTTGGTCTGAGCACTATTCAAAAAACTAAATTTATCGCTTGCGTTTGAAACAGCATCTACCTTAGCAGGATAAGTTAATTCCATATAATGTAATGACCAACTGTCTAATCCACCTGGTACTCCAAGGTCATATATACTTTCAATTCTAAATTTATTTGTACCATTTTGCAATTGATTAATAGGGATGATTTTGTTAGTAAACATTACATCATATCCTAAAAATGTTTTATCGTCGATTTGGTTTCCAGTTGTAACATTCGACCATCTACAATGGTGATTGTCGTTACCATTGTTTAGATAATTATTTGAACCCGAAACCAACGCTTTAAAAACAGGGGTAGGAGCTACGCCTAAATAAAGTTGATAAGCCAAAAGATTATAATCTAAAGAAGAAGCAGAAGAAATGGCACCATAACCTTCTCCATTTACATACAATGAACTTGAAATATCTTTTTCTCGTTTACCTTCATTGTATTGTGCGTCAAATGAAAGATGAGTTTTTCTAGTAACATAAGGTATATCTGAGTAGGAAGCAAAATCTACATCTGTTTCAACTATAATTCTTGCGTTTGTACTAAGGTTGTTCCATGATATAAAATAGAAAATTGTTTTGTTGTATAAGTTTTTGTAAGGATTTCCTTGGTATTCTGGAAGTTCATATAACTGTTCGTCTATCCAGCCATCGTTGGTTTCTGCATAAAATAATAT
Organism: Flavobacteriales bacterium; assembly: GCA_038234235.1. GTDB lineage: Bacteria > Bacteroidota > Bacteroidia > Flavobacteriales_D > Crocinitomicaceae > JBBSUQ01. The sequence continues at coordinate 18,128 of JBBSUQ010000038.1, read as the reverse complement.
GTAATCTCCAGAATCTAACTGGTTGTCATTTCCATCTTCTATCCAAATAGGAATTTCTTTTTCACGACCTAATATTTGTAAGTTTTCAGAGGTAAATGTGCTTACAGGAATTCCTGCGGTTATTAAATCTACAACATTTATTCTTTGAATTCCACTTGCGTTTATTGGAAATTTAAAATACTGTTGGTTGTAGTTTATCCATTCATTTCCATAAGTTTGAGCTTGAGATAAATTACCACAAACCAAGGTTATAAAAAATGAAAGTAAGTAGTAGAGTTTTTTCATTTAACAGTGTTCGTGGGCTTGTTTAATTTTAGTTTCAAAGATATAACATGAGAATAAAGTGCAACAGATGTATTTCCGACATCCGTAAAAGCGTAATCTAAATTAAAATTCTTTATTCCTAGTCCAATACCAATATTTGGTTGAACGTTTAATTTCTGCGTATCATCAAATTCTGTACGTTTCTGGATATTTGTAATTCCTGCGCGAACAGTAACAATGTTTTTAAATCCAATACAAATACCCATGTGAGGATCTATAGAAATTACACCACTTTTGATGAGCGTATTTCTTTTTCCATCTGTGGTTACATCTAAATCTATTTCACTCGCAACATAAAATCCTTTTTGTCCGACCTCAAATTTTTTGTAAGCACCAAGAATTAATCTTGGCAAGGTAAGTTCCAAGCCATTTTCTGGAATTTCATTTCCTGTTTTCACAAATACTTCTTGAGTTTGTTGATCTAAATTAAAAATCCAAGCGTTAAAAGTAGAAGTGATATCTCTAAGATTGGCTCCAAATTTCCAATTGTTCTTAGTTGAATATTGAGCTCCGGCATCCAACCCAAAACCGAAAGATTTAGCAAAGTCTCCCACTTTACGGTAAATAATTTTAAAGTTTCCTCCAACGCTCAATCCTTCTAACTTTAGTTTTCTGGCATAAGAAAATAAAAATCCATAATCAGCGGCGGTAAATGTTGTAATTCTATCGTAATCAATTCTACCCTCATTGTCAATTAACTGTGTGGTGTTTGGAATGTCATCTACTGCAAATCTTATTGCTGTAAAGCCAAGTACACTTTTATCATCAATGGGTTTTGCTATTCCTATGTAATCGTATTTGGCAATTCCGGCAAAATATTCAGAGTGCATTAAACCAACTTCCATCCATTTGTCAACTTTGGTTAATCCAGCCGGATTCCAATATCCACTTGTAACGGAACCTGTATTTGCCACAACTGCATTTCCCATACCCAGCGCATCTGCACCCACCCCAATCGCTAAAAATTCGTTTGAATATTTGGGGGCAACTTTATCGTCGGTAGATTGAGCCGTAACCTTTATTACGTCTAGAATAAAGAGAGAAAAAAGTATAAGTGTATATTGAATCTTTAGCATTAAATAAGTTTTGAATCAGATATAACTGAATTGTATGATAAAAATTGCATTTCTCTATTGTTAAAATTCATAATTAACAGTTATGTAAAATTACAACATTCTTTTCAATAATAACTATTAAATTTGTTGTAGAAATTTGCATATCAATGTTTAATATACCAAATATTTTCACCGCATCCAATCTATTATCTGGTTGTCTTTCAATTATATTCGCACTTTGTGGCAAATTGGATTGGGCATGTTACTTTATTTTTCTTGGGGCCGCCTTTGATTTCTTTGATGGATTTTTAGCCCGATTGTTAAAACAACAAGGAGAATTTGGCAAACAAATGGATTCTTTAGCGGATGTCGTAACTTTTGGCGTGGCACCGGGAATATTGATTTTTTCTTTGTTGGCTTTTAATTTTGTTTCGAATTTGCCATATACTGTATTTGATACTTATGAATTGTTTTCTCAGGTTAAAGTAAATCATCTTGAAATTATGAATATTTATTTTCATGAATTATTTAGTCCCACAAGTGTTCATGGTATGTATGAGCCAGGAATGAGTATTTATGTCCCATTCATAGCTTTGTTTATTCCTTTTTTGTCGATTTTCAGATTGGCAAAATTCAATTTAGATACCAGACAAACAGAAAATTTTATTGGATTAAACACGCCCTCCAACGCAATATTTTTCACATCTTTTCCTTTGATTTATTTTTTCACAGAAGCTTCAGAGTTTAAATCATTTTATTTGCAAAGCAGCACTATTATTGTTTTTGTAATTGGAATGTCATTGCTGCTCGTAAGTGAATTGCCTTTGTTTTCCTTGAAAATAAAAAAGTTGGATTTTAAATCCAATAAACTAAGATATATCACTGCCGTAGTTGCAATACTTTCTATTATATTTTTAAAATTATGGGCAATACCATTAATTATTCTATTCTATATTGCTATATCTACAATAGATTTTATCTTTGCTAAAAAATTAAACAAATGAAATTTAAAGCTGAAATTGATGTAATGCCGTTGGATGCGCTTCTAGATCCTCAAGGTAAAGCTGTAACTCAAGGAATGGAAAATATAGGTTTATCTGAAATTAAAGATGTTAGAATTGGTAAACACATTAGACTTTTCGTAGAAACTTCTAGCGAAAAAGAAGCAGAAGCCAAAGTTATTGAAGCATGTGAGAAATTGCTAACCAATAAAATAATGGAAAGTTATAAATACGAAATTACTCCTGCATAATTTTTAGCACTGTTTTCAGTGTAATATTTTAGAAATCAAATTATTTTCAAAAATCGACGAACAATTTGCTTTGTCGATTTTTCTATTTATATATAAATATTTATTTGACATTAATTTTGAATTCATGCACGGTAAAAATCAAATTGGAAACGAACTCTCGGCCACAGGAAAAAAAACTTTTACAGTTAAAAATCCTGCAACCAATCTAGATTTAATTGGAGATTTTCATGAATGCACAATTGGCGAACTTAACAAAGCCACAAAGCTAGCGAATGATGCCTTGGATTTATATGCCTCCAAAACAAACAAGCAGAAAGCGAAATTCTTAAAACAAATAGTCAAAGAAATTAAAAAAGATAAAAGTCAAATCTTAATTAGGTTTTGGGAAGAATCTGGTTTAAGTATGGAAAGGGGTAAGGTAGAATTAAAAAGAACCTTGGATCAACTCAAAAATTTCGCTAAATATATTTGCTCTAAAAAATACAATCTAAATACAATTGCAGAAGGTACTAAAAAATTACCTTATCTTGAGAAAAGAATGATTCCTATTGGAACAGTAGCAGTTTTCGGCGCAAGTAATTTTCCCTTTGCATATTCTACTGTTGGGGGTGACACTGCTGCTGCATTGGCTGCTGGCTGTCCGGTAATTGTGAAATCTCATCAAATGCATGCAGGCACTGGCGAATTGATAAGTGATTGTGTAATAAGAGCTGCGAATTTTTGCAATATTCCCAATGGTGTTTTTTCTAATTTAAATGCAAGTTCAATCAAAGTAGGTTCAGAACTTGTTGCAAATGAATTTGTAAAAGCAGTAGGATTTACAGGTAGTATAGCGGGTGGAACAGCTCTCAAAAAAATAGGTGATGAACGCGATTCGCCCATTCCAGTTTTTGCAGAAATGGGAAGTGTTAATCCTGTTGTAATGTTACCAAGTGCATTAACTGATCCTAAAATAAAATGGTCAAAAACTTTATTGAAAAGCATAACAACAGATGGAGGCCAGTTCTGTACAAAGCCTGGATTGCTATTCATGTACGACTCAGTAGAAAGTCGAAACTTTCTAAGAGGGATTGGTGAAAAAATAGTAAAAATGACACCCGCAGTTTTATTAGGTGAAAGCATAAGCAGGCCTTTTTATAAAAAAAGAAACAAACTCAAACATGTAAAAAAGGTAATGTTCTTTGAAGCACCAGCATCGGATTTGCCAAACAGAGGTCAACAATCTTTATTAGTAGTCACTGATGAAACCTTTAACAAGCATGAATTTTTGAAAGAAGAAGTTTTTGGACCACATTGTACAGCAGTATTGTGCAAAAACAAAAGAGAACTTAAAAAAATAATTTCCAATTTACAAGGCCAGCTCACTGGAACCATAAATGGAAGTAAAGAAGATTTATCTAAAAATCAAGACCTTGTGCTTCTTCTAGAAAACTTAGCAGGTCGTATTATTTTTAATGGAGTGCCTACAGGTGTGAGGGTGGTGGCTGCACAAACACATGGTGGAACTTTTCCAGCTTCAACTGATAGTCGGTTTACCGCAGTTGGCGATTTTTCAATTTATCGATTTTTGCGACCTGTTACCTATCAAAATTTCCCAAAAGCTTAGATAAATTTGTAATTGTAAATCAAATGATTATAAAAATTAAATAAATAGTTTAAGAAAAATGTGAATCGTAAATTTAAAAAAATGTTAATTTAAGTTATATTCGCACCTAAGAAGTATAAGTGAGCTACTTTTGTACGTTAAAAAAGTAAAAACAATAGATGTCTGATTTCGAAAATAACAACGTGAAAAAGAGCAATGGAGGTTACATTGCTGCAATCTTAGTATTGCTGATTGGTATGGGTGTAATGGCTTATTTCCTTTCATCAAAAAATTCTGACCTTACCAACTGTAAGAATGAAGTCGGAATGTTGACATCTGACAGGGATGCTATGGATCAAATGATGGCAGGTTATGTGGATAATATGTCTAATGATTTAAAGGCAGATTTCCAAAGAATGTTATCAAATTACGATGAGCTTCTTAAGAAAGATAAAACTATGGAAGATAGTATTACAGTTCAAAAAGAAAGAATTCAAGGTTTGATAGATGAGTTAAATAACAATAAAAGACTTACTGCTTCTCAAATCTTGAAATTGAGAAAAGAAAATGAAACTTTAAGAAATATCATGCGTGGTTATGTGGTTCAAATAGATTCATTGAATACTTTGAATTTAAAATTAACTTCAGATCTTACAGAGACAAGCAACAAGCTTAATGTCACGACAGATGAAAGAGACCAGTTCAAACAAGATGCGGAAGTCAAAGGTGAACAAGTTAGAAAAGGGTCGAAATTACAAGCATTCAATATTAGTTCTACTGGTTTAAGAATGAAAATTAACAATACGCCTGAAGAAAGTAACAAAGCTAAAAGTGTTTCTCAAATTCGTTCAACCTTCACAATTTCTGAAAATCCAATAGCCAGTGCAGGAAGCAAAACAGTTTACATGCAAATTATTGATCCAACAGGAAAAACTTTGCAAAGTAGAACTAGTAATACAACAAGCACAGATTCTGGAACAGTTCCTTTCTCAGATAAAAAAGATATTTCTTATAACAATGAAAGAGTGGATGTTTCAATCTATTACGATCTTAAAGGTTTGGAACCAGAAAAAGGAAATTATAGAGTTAAAATTTATTGCGATGGTCAATTAATCGGAAGCGATAGTTTCTCTTTAAAATAAATTCATAAAATTTTTAGTTAAAAAAGACTTCGAAAGAGGTCTTTTTTGTTTTTTAAAATTAAGTATTATTATTAATTAAAATTTTCTTATTACTTTTGTCGTATCAAAAAAAAAGAATTTTAAAACAGATTAAAATTACCCTTTTACAAAAATAAATATATCTTTTAAATTAATGGTTAATATTTTTATTGCGAATCTCGACTGGGACGTAACCTCAGAGGATTTAAAAACTACTTTCAGTGCATTCGGCTCGGTTGCTTATGCGCATGTTGTATACGAGAAAAAAACAAAACGTTCCAAAGGATTTGGGTACGTTGAAATGGAAGAAATGGACAATGCTTTAGCCGCAATTGATGCTTTGAACGAAGTGGATGTAAACGGTCGAAAATTGGACGTTAAATTGGCTTCACCGAAAACCAACAGACCAGAAAAGAAAGAGTATGTTGCTAAACCTTTTGAGAAAAAACCTTTCAAAAAATTTGATGATAACCGTGGTGGTGGATCTAGTTATGGTTCTGGAAACAAATATGGTAATTCTGGAGGATATGGATCAAAACCGAGTTTTAACAAGCCAGGTCAAGGAGATTCTAACGCAATGAAAAGTGTGTTTGACAAATTGCCAGGAAAAGGTGAAGAGATTTCTTTAAAAAGTACGTCAAACAAAAACTTTGATAGTCTTCCCGACGGTAAAAACCAAAGTAGAAGTGAAATTAAAACAGACTATAAATCTGATTATAAAACAGACGAAAAACCTGATTTCAAACCCGACTATAGTTCTGAAAATAGAACTGAAGAAAAATCGGACTACAAACTTGAAAGCAAACCAGAAAGGATAATGAGACCAAGAAGAAAAAACATGTAATTATTATTTTATTCAAATTAATCAAAACTGCAAAAATGTCCCAAGAAATTGAAGAGCAAGGAAGCGTAAACATAGAAATTAAAGAATCAGGCATTGCCACTATTGAATTTTTTCATCCTCAAAGTAATTCTTTGCCTAGTAAAATTCTTCATGAACTTGCGACAACTATTTCAGAAGCTGGGAAAAATGATAATGTTAAAGTTATCATTTTAAAATCTTCTGGTACAAGAGCATTCTGTGCAGGTGCCAGTTTCGATGAATTAATTGCAATTAATAATTTAGATGATGGTAAATTATTTTTCTCAGGATTTGCGGCAGTTATAAATGCATGCAGAAAGGCACCAAAATTTATCATTGGTCGTGTACAAGGTAAAGCAGTTGGTGGTGGAGTAGGTTTGGCTTCTGCAGTAGATTATTGTTTTGCAACACAATTTGCTGAGGTAAAACTAAGCGAATTGGCTGTTGGTATAGGTCCGTTTGTTGTTGGTCCGGCGGTAGAAAGAAAAATTGGTATGGCAGCAATGAGTCAACTTGCAATTAATGCATCTGAATGGAGAACAGCTACTTGGGCTAAACATAAAGGACTTTTTGATGAGGTTTACGAATCAGTTTCTGAAATGGATGAGGCTGTTGAACAACTTGCATTAAAATTGTCTAAATCAAATCCTGAGGCAATGCGTGAATTAAAATTAACTTTTTGGACAGGCACTGATAATTGGGATGAATTGCTGATTGAAAGAGCCGCAATAAGTGGTAAGTTGGTTTTATCGGATTTCACTAGAAATGCAATTAACAAATTCAAACAAAAATAATAATTTATATTTTCTAGAATATCCTTGGTTCATCAATCACCAAAAGTTGTTAAGATAAATAGGATAAATCGACCTATGACCTAATTAAACTTAAGATTCCTTTAAAAAACCATTTGCCATTAAAAATAAATGTTATATCTTTGCACTCCCTTTTCATTTTGGGTGGGGGAATATTGTCTTATATAAATAAATAATTATTGTGGATACATTAAGTTTTAAAACCAAATCTGGTAACAAGGAAACTGCAAATAAGCAGTGGTTTGTTGTAGATGCGGAAGGCCATACAGTTGGTCGACTAGCAAGCAAGGTGGCAAACATAATTCGTGGAAAACACAAAACGAATTACACGCCTCACGCTGACTGTGGAGATAACGTTATTGTTATCAATGCAGAAAAGGTATCATTTTCTGGTGCCAAATTAGAAAACAAAGAGTACGTTCGCTACACGGGTTATCCCGGTGGACAACGCTTTACTTCTGCTCAAGAGTTATTGAGAAAACACCCAGAGCGCTTAATAGAAAAAGCGGTTAAAGGGATGTTGCCAAAAAATACATTGGGGAGAGCGCTTTATACCAATCTACGTGTTGTTGTAGGTGCGGAGCATAAAATGGAAGCGCAAAAACCCAAAGCGTTAAATCTTGAAACACTTAGATAAATATGGAAGTAATTAACACATTAGGAAGAAGAAAAACGGCAGTTGCTCGAGTTTATCTTACAAAAGGTAAAGGAAAAGTAACAGTTAACAATAAAGACTTCAAAGAAGCTTTTCCAGTTTCTGTTCTTCAATTCAAGATTGAACAACCATTTGCATTAACTGATACAACAGGTCAGTACGATGTAAAAGTTAACGTATCTGGAGGAGGAATCAACGGACAAGTTGAAGCAATTAGATTGGGTATTTCAAGAGCACTTGTAGAAATTTCTGCAGATTACAAAACTTTATTGAAAGCTGAAGGTTTAATGACACGTGACCCAAGAATGGTTGAGCGTAAAAAACCAGGTCAGCCTAAAGCTCGTAAGAAATTCCAATTCTCAAAACGTTAAAAAAATATTTTGGCTCTTGTTTAGTATCCAAGCCAGGAGTACTCTTTCGCATTAAACATGTGAACCCTCTGAGGCTGATTACTAAGGCTTGCTAACCCGCAAGCAGGGAACGTAAACAAATTAAAAAAAAAGAAAAAAATGTCAAAAATAAATTTCGATACATTATTAGAAGCAGGTGTTCATTTCGGACACTTAAAAAGAAAATGGAATCCAGCAATGGCTCCGTACATCTTTGATGAGAAAAAAGGTATCCACATTATAGACCTTAATAAGACAATTGCTCATCTTGATCAGGCGTGTGCTGCAATGAAACAAATTGCAAAATCTGGTAAAAAAATCCTTTTCGTTGCTACAAAAAAACAAGCAAAAGATATCGTTGTAGATAGAGTTAAAGAATTAAACATGCCTTTCGTTACTGAAAGATGGTCGGGTGGTATGCTTACAAATTTTCAAACTACACGTAAGTCAATCCGTAAAATGTCTTCTATTGATAAAATGAAAACAGACGGAACTTGGGATACTTTAAACAAGCGTGAAAAGCTTTTCAAAACTCGTCAAAGAGAAAAATTGGAAAAAAACTTTGGTTCTATTGCTGAAATGACTCGTCAACCAGCTGCTATATTTATAGTAGATATTTTGAAAGAGCACATTGCTTTGCATGAAGCTAAAAGATTGAATGTTCCAACTTTCGCAATGGTTGATACTAATTCAGATCCTCGTTTGGTAGATTTTCCAATTCCTGCAAATGACGATGCTACAAAATCTATTTCAATTATAATGGATGCGATTTGTGGTGCAATCAAAGAAGGTTTAGAAGATAGAAAAGCCAATAAAGGAACTGACAAAGATGGTACTTCAGATGAAAACTCTACGGATTCAAAATCAGAAGCAAAATCAGAAACTAAAACTGCAAGAACTAAAGCTGAGCCAAAAGCAGAAGCGAAAGTAGAAGCAAAAGCAGAAATAGCTCCAGAAGCTAAAACAGAAGCTCCAGAGGCGGCTCCAGAAGCAGCAACTGAAGAAACGGTTGAATCTTCAAAAGAAACTGAAACAAACGATTAATTTTTTTATTAATAATAAAATTTAAAACAAAAGCTATGGCAATTACAGCTGCTGATGTAAATAAATTACGCCAACAAACAGGTGCCGGAATGATGGACTGTAAAAATGCGTTGGTTGAGGCAAATGGAGATTTCGAAGTTGCAGTTGATGTACTTCGTAAAAAAGGACAAAAAGTTGCTGCCAAGAGAGGTGACAATGACGCTAAAGAAGGATTGATTTTCGCGGAAACTACATCTGACAAGAAAAAAGGCGTTATGTTCGCATTAAATTGTGAAACTGATTTTGTTGCAAAGAATGGCGAGTTTATCAATTTCGTTCAGTCTATAATGGATATCGCTTTAAAAGCTTTACCAGAAACAGCTGAAGAATTGAAATCTTTACCTTACGATGAGAAATTGACAGTTGATGAAAAATTGACTGCTCAAATTGGAGTTATCGGTGAGAAATTAGATCTTTCTAAGTATTGTGTTGTTGAAGGTGATACAGTTGTTGCTTACAACCACCCAGGAAACCAATTGGCGACTTTGGTAGCATTGAACAGTAATGACAATGGTATTGAAGAAACAGGAAGACAAGTTGCAATGCAAATTGCTGCAATGAATCCTATTGCTTTGAACAAAGATGGAGTTGATGCTAAAACAATTGAAAGAGAAATCGAAGTTGGTAAAGAATTAGCGATCCAAGAAGGCAAGCCAGTTGATATGGCAGATAAAATTGCTCAAGGTAGATTAAACAAGTTTTTCCAAGAAAATACTTTGTTAAGTCAACCATTTGTAAGAGACAATAAAGTAACAGTTGAACAATTCTTAGAAAACGAGAAAAAAGGTTTAACAATTACAAATTTCAAAAGATTTTCATTGAGTTAATTACTAATTCAAAGAAATAAGATAATTAAGGAAATCCTGTCCACACCTTTGTTGGGGACAGGATTTTTTTTGCGATTCACTAAAATAATTTAAGGAATGACTCACAAAGTGAATCTCCTACAAAACCGGCAACCCTTTTGGACGCGACGAATCGACGTCCCTACGGATTACCTGCGCAATTCTACAAAACCTTGTTTAACCAAATTTTCGTTTTCCAATACAATTTTATAAAAATACGTTCCATCAATACATTCTTCTTGTGGGCTTGTGCCACCCCAAATTGCACTGAAACCCTCTACTAAATTTTGTTTTGTGCTTAATAATTCATTTCCCCAACGGTTTACAATAACAACTGAAATTTCTGTGGGCTTATTTACTGTTATGCCAAAAAAATCATTGTTGCCATCGTTGTTGGGTGTGAAAATGTTGGGAATGCTATAAATTAAACTGTCTAAAGCAATAATTTGCAGGCTGAAAGTATCTGAGCAGTTTGGCAAATTGTTGTAGGCAATGAGTTCAATGGTGTAAATTCCTGCCGTGTCAAAATTATAAAAATTGAATGTGCCACCTTGGTTGATTAGGAATAAAAAAACTAAGACAACTAATTAAAATAGTTGCCTTAGTTTTAAAATTTATCAAGTTAATTGAAATAAAAATTTAAGAACGACAAAGCTTTGATGCTTTGTATTTAACAAAAATGAGTATTTCGTCAGGACAACCACCACATAATGGATAGTCAAACCAAATATCATAGTTGTAGATTGAATAATTGCTGCCATAATTACTATTTTTATGACTGTTGCATGTATTAATAATTTGAGTAATTAATGCTTGCTGTTCTGCAACAGTGATCACTCCATCATTTAATGCATTACTTCCATTAAAAATATCTGTTGAATAAGTCAATATATAAATGTTCGGTGAAGTGACAGGACTGCATGATGTACCGGCAGTGGCAGTGCAGTTTAATCTAGTATCAATCGCTCCTATGGTACCTTGTCCCGATAAATATCCACATAAAGCTTGTCCAAAATCATAATAACTCCATTCCGAAATATCAGACAACGGGCATGGGTCAATCACATAAGTCATTTCCTCTATGGAACTACGGTTAATGTTTTGATAAACTTTTTTTCGACATGCATTAAATACTGTCACTCCTAATGTTAAAATTAGACTTGTTAAAATAATTCTCTTCATAATATTTAGTTTTTATTTTTAAATGAATGCAAATATAATATATTAATCTTAATATAATACAAAATGGTTAAAAAATAATATTTTTATTTTCGTTCTATCTATTTTACACTATCCAAGGTTTTATTAAAACAAGACAATGATGGATTTTTTTAATAATTTCTAGACTTAAAACTTTCCTTACCAAAAAATAAAATTTTCAGACTATATTTGCACAATCTCAGAAAATATGAAATACAAAAGAATTCTTTTAAAACTCAGCGGCGAATCATTAATGGGCAACAAACAATTTGGAATAGACAACCTACGTTTGAGCCAATATGCAGAGCAAATTAAAGAACTTTTAGGTATGGGCGTAGAAGTTGCCATTGTTATTGGTGGTGGAAATATTTTTAGAGGTGTGCAGGCTGAAGAAGGTGGAATGGACCGCACACACGGCGATTATATGGGAATGTTGGCTACGATGATAAATTCTATGGCTTTACAATCTGCTTTAGAATCGGTTGGTGTTAGCAGTAGATTACAATCGGCTATTGAAATGAAAGAAATTGCAGAACCATACATTCGCAGAAGAGCTGTGAGACATCTCGAAAAAGGAAGAGTTGTAATTTTTGGAGCCGGAACCGGTAATCCATATTTTACAACAGATTCTGCTGCCTCGCTTCGAGCTATTGAAATAAATGCTGACGTAATTTTAAAAGGTACAAGGGTAGATGGTATTTATACTGCCGATCCAGAAAAAGACCCAACTGCTACAAAATACGATACAATAAGTTTTGATGAAGCTTACAGAAAAGGTTTGAAAGTTATGGATATGACTGCTTTTACACTTTGTAAAGAAAATAATCTTCCGATAATTGTTTTTGATATGGATACGCCAGGAAATTTAAAAGCAATAATCGAAGGAGAAAAAATAGGAACGATTGTTTGTTAAATACAGAATAAAATAAATTTATTAAGATGACAGAAGAATTGAATTTAATTTACGACGAATTTAAATCTGCCAATGCAAAATCACTCGAACACTTAGAGAATGAGTTGGTGAAAATAAGAGCAGGTAAGGCAAGTCCAAATATGTTGCATGGAGTTATGGTGGATTACTACGGAACGCAAACTCCTATTTCACAAGTAGCCAACATTTCCACGATGGATGCAAGAACCTTAACAGTTCAACCTTGGGAAAAAACCATGCTTAGCGAAATAATGAAAGGAATTATCAATGCTAATTTGGGCTTTGCACCACAAAATAATGGTGAACAACTTCTTATTTCTGTGCCGTTGTTAACTGAAGATCGCAGAAGAGATTTGGTTAAAAAAGCAAAGGCAGAGGCTGAACATGCCAAAGTAGCAATCAGAAATAATAGAAAAGATTCTTTGGATTTAATTAAAGATTTAAAAACTGAAGGTTTATCGGAGGATTTGACAAAAGATGCTGAAACTGAAATTCAAAACATTACCAATAGCTTTAGTAAAAAAGCCGATGATATTATAGATTTGAAGGAAAAAGAAATTATGACAATTTAATTTGTGTGAATGTTCTTCTTTCAGTTTACAAAACAAAAACAATATTTTAATTTGCCAAACTAATAAATAGGCTTATTTTTACGACACAAAATATCTTAAAATGAATTTACACGAATATCAAGGAAAACAAATATTAAAAAGTTTCGGAGTTCCGATTCAAGAAGGTGTTGTAGTGGAACGTGCAGAAGATGCATTGGCCGCAGCTAAAGAACTAACTGCAAAAACTGGTACTGAATGGTTTGTTGTGAAAGCTCAAATACACGCCGGTGGTAGAGGAAAAGGAACTGTTGAAGAAACTGGTTCGCACGGGGTCGTTCTTGCTAAAGGCATTGATCAGGTAGAAGAAAAAGTAAAAGGTATTCTTGGAGGTCACCTAACAACTTTGCAAACTAATGGTAAAGGCAAAAAGGTTAATAAAGTTTTACTTGCGGAAGATGTTTACTATCCAGGTGAAACTGAAACTGCTGAGTTTTATATGTCTGTTTTATTAGATAGAGATAGAGGCAGAAATACAATAGTTTATTCAACTGAAGGAGGAATGGATATAGAGCATGTTGCTGAAACTACTCCAGAATTGATTTTTAAAGAAGAAATAGATCCGAGAATTGGTTTGCAAGCTTTTCAAGCTAGAAAAATAGCTTTTAAATTAGGCTTGAGCGGTGATGCTTTCAAGAACATGACTAAATTTATTACAAACGTTTACAAAGCTTACGAAGGTTGTGATGCTTCTATGTTTGAAATTAATCCGGTTTTAAAAACTTCAGATAATAAAATAATTGCTGTTGATAGTAAGGTTACTTTAGATGGTAATTCACTTTTCAGACACAAAGAATACGCCGATATGCGTGATGTATCAGAAGAAGATGCAACAGAAGTTGAAGCAGGTGACGCAGGTTTAAATTTCGTGAAACTTGACGGTAACGTTGGTTGCATGGTGAATGGTGCTGGCTTGGCAATGGCAACGATGGATATTATAAAATTAAGTGGTGGTAGTCCAGCAAACTTCTTGGATGTTGGAGGTACTGCAGATGCTGAAAGAGTTGAAAAAGCTTTTAACATAATCTTAAAAGATAAAAACGTAAAAGCAATTTTAATAAATATTTTTGGCGGAATTGTAAGATGCGACAGAGTTGCACAAGGCGTTGTTGATGCTTACAAAAACATGGGTAGTTTCCCAGTTCCATTAATCGTGAGATTGCAAGGAACAAATGCCGAAGAAGCGAAAAAACTTATTGATGACAGTGGTTTGGATGTACAATCGGTAGTATTGTTGCAAGAAGCAGCCGATAAAGTAAAAGAAGTTTTGGCTTAAAACTTGTCTATAAATTTTCTAAAAATAATTCTAATATAATTTTAGATCTATATCCCGATTGAATAAGTCGGGATATTTTTTTGAACAAATTTCAGCTCTGGAATGTTTATTGTATATTAAATTCAAGAATATGAAATTATTACTTTCGTTTATATTTTTATTTAATTTTGCTGTTGAGCGTCAGGCTCCCGTGAAATATGAATATACTTTTGGTGTAAGAAATGTAAACACACTTGCAGAGGCCGCTAAACTTACAGAAACACTACAAGAATTTTTCGAAATAGATTCAAGTATTAATGCCAGCGATTTGCAGTTTGATGACAATACAGATCGGTTTAGAATTCAAAGTTCTATGGATCTAAGTAAAAAAGAAATTGTAAACTTTGGTCGGAAAAAGAAAATAAAAATTACCGGTTTGGTAAAAGAAATAAAGTAGAATTCTTTCCTTTCAAAACATTAAAATAGATAGGTATTTATCAAATATTATATATCTTCGCACCCCAAAATAAAATGATGATTCTAAAATGATTAAGTATAAATCAGCGGAAGAAATAGAATTAATGAGACAAGCAGCTCAGGTTGTTAGTCGAACATTAGGTTTAATTGCCAAACATCTTGAACCTGGCGTTACTACCATGTCTTTAGATAAATTGGCACACGATTATATACTTTCTCAAGACGCCGAACCAGGTTTTTTAGGACTTTATGATTGCCCGAGCACCTTATTAATTTCAATAAATGAGCAAGTTGTTCATGGCTTGCCTACTGGTAGAAGAATTGAAGAAGGTGATATTGTTTCGGTAGATTGTGGAGCAGTTTATAAAGGATATTATGGAGATCATGCCTACACATTTGCAATTGGCGACATTAGCAAAGAAGATGCGCAATTATTAAAGGTTACTGAAGAATGTTTGTACATCGGCATTAATGAAGCACGAGTGGGCAACAGAATAGACGATATTGGGTTTGCAATTCAGAAACATGCAGAATCTTTTGGTTATGGAGTTGTGAGAGATTTGGTGGGTCATGGTCTTGGCACAAGTTTGCACGAAGATCCCCAAGTTCCTAATTATGGAAGAAGAGGTAGAGGTAAAAAAATTCTCGACGGACTTACAATTGCCATTGAACCAATGATAAACATGGGAACTGAAAAAATAAAAATCCTTGATGATAACTGGACAGTTGTAACAGAGGATGGCAAATCGAGTGCACATTTTGAACACGATATTGCAGTTGTTGAAGGTAAACCAGTAATATTATCGACCTTCGATTATATATTGGAAGAGCTGGATAAAAAGAAATGACCAAATCAATACGATTTATTTTTCTAACTGCATTAACTTATACGGTATATGGACTTTATATTCTGGCAGATACTGGCAGTATAATTTTTCCTTTTCCTCTGAATGATCTTTTATTTTTAATTGCCGTTTTTTATTTTCAATTTGTTAGTGAAAAAGACATTGCTACTGCACCAACAGAGGTTTCTTTTTTAAATGAAGATCTTATTGACGAAACGATTCTAAATCAGAATGAAGAAAATCTAATTGAATTAAATGAAAGTGAAGCAAGATCCTTAAATGATCAAAACAATAATGCAAAACTTTTGGATGATGACCTTATAAAAGGAAACTCTCATTTTTTTATTTATCTCTCACTTGCAATTTGCGGACTTTTAAGAACTGAATTATTTTGGAGTTTTTTCTTGGACAGCGAACAAATGTTGGAATTATCAGAAAGCACAACTACAGATTGGTTTTCGCTTTTGTATTATTTTACTTTGTTGATTCTGATATGTTTATTATTTATAAGCAAGCCATATTCAAACAATAAAACTGCGGCTTTAAGCCTGACTATTTTGATCTTGATTACCTTGATTTATTTTAATTTAATGTTTCTGTGGTTTATATTTTTTATTTCTATTTGGTTCTTACTTAGACAGTTTAAAATAAGGAGTAAAACTATGAATTTGTGGTTGTTATTGGGAATTTTAAATTTGTATATGACTTTGTCCTTTTTATTGAATTAATTTCTATAAAAATTTCATTTAAGTCAATGAATTTACTATTTTTGCGCCCACGTTCTTTGAACCATCCGGAGGGATGGGTGAGTGGCTAAAACCACCAGTTTGCTAAACTGACGTACGGGTAACTGTACCGCGGGTTCGAATCCCGCTCTCTCCGCAAACTGGGTGAAATGAGATTTTTTTCTTATTTTTCTCAATGTTGATGTTGCAAGATTAAATTTAATGCGTAGTTTTGCACTCCCTTAAAAAAGCAGTAATGCAGTTTTTAGGGTAAATGAAAAGTTCGGGGCGTAGCGTAGTCCGGTCATCGCGCCTGGTTTGGGACCAGGAGGTCGCAGGTTCGAATCCTGCCGCCCCGACAAGGGGATGAGAGATCATCCCCTTTTTAATTTTTTAAAAACAGGCCCTCCCAATAGCTATCGGGACTGGACTGGATAGAGCAACTTAAGGTTGTTAAATGATTGAATATAATTTTAAAAACAGGCCCCGTAGCTCAGCTGGATAGAGCAACTGCCTTCTAAGCAGTAGGTCTTTGGTTCGAATCCAAACGGGGTCACTCTGATAAAAGCACATTTTTCGAAGAAAAATTGTGCTTTTTTTGTTTTATGCCGAATCGAAGTTCTTCGAATTCGGAAGGAAAGAGAAAAAGAACATTTCAAGTTAGAAGAACTTGAAAAAGTGCTTTTATCCACTGAACGTACCTTTATTGGATCTGTAATCCAAACGGGAGGTTAATGCTGAATCGAAGTTCTTCAAAGTGAGAGAAATTCAAAAAAAGAATCGATTTTTCGTAAGAAAATTTAAATAAGTTGGTTCGCAATGCATTGCGAACCAACGGCACGTACCTTTATTGGAACTGTAATTCAATGGGGCTCTGATTTTAATGGCTTAACTTCATTGAATTATTATTTGTAAGTTTGATTCAATAATTTGGCAAAATTTCTCCTAGACATGAAAATTATAATTTTAAGTATCTTAGGGTTTTTAGTATCTTGCAATAAAACCCAACCAAATTTTATCAATATTAAAAAATGCAATCAGGATCTATTAACTGAAACCAATATTGATATTTTGAAATTTAAGATCAAGGTGGATTCACTTTATAAAATAGACTCAAAAATATATGACAAAACAATAGATGAGTTTATAAGCGATGGAAATGAAACTATTTTATATAATACCTTAGGTTTCATCAAAAAAAATAATGGCGTAGGTTTAAATTTATCAGATGGAGATTCCGTCACACAAAAATTTTATAAGATTTTACAGAATAACATTGAAATGACTGATTGTCAGTTAGGAAATTCATCAAAAATCTGTACCGAAAAAAAACGAGTTGAAATAGCACTAGGTAAAATGATTGAAGTTAATATCTCCAATGAATGATCAAGATGATTTTACATATAGTTATAAGTATCATATTTCTTTCGTGTGGAGTTTTAAAAGAAAAAGAAACTTTCCCATTAGGAACAATTCAAGACGATTTTATTGGAGGATCAAAAATATACGATAGTATTATTCGTAACAATATTGTTTTTCCCGAAGAAATGAAGTTAACAAAAAAAACAGACGTAATTTACTATGAATTAACGGTTAATAAAAAAGGTCAAATAATTCAAAAGACAATTCTTAGGTCAAATGAGCGACAATTCGCAAATGAAATACTTAGATGTTTAGAGTTTGTAGAAAAAGGTTGGAAAATTAAATACGATGAAAAAAATAAAAGGATTTATTATCGAGTTCGAGGAAAATTTTATTTTGAATTATTTTAGTGTCACGCTCGGTAAATATTATAAAACGGCTTCAAAAAGCTTTAAATCACCAGTTCCTGCCCTTTAAACCCAAGAAAGTTATTAACAACTACATTTATTGCTACTTCTCTTTATTTACAAGGCTTTCAGCTTGTTTTTACAAATTTTATTTTCCTAACCAAACCCCCAATAAATACAGGTGTTTTTGCTTGTTTTTTGGGAGTGGTTTAGGGTTGAAAAATTGGAATCCTAATAATACAGAACTTAAAAACAAAAATTTAAGGTAAGCGAAGCCGAACCTAAGCCCAAAAGAG
>JBBSUQ010000037.1:0-22618 GCA_038234235.1 Flavobacteriales bacterium | reverse complement strand
TTGTCAAATCGATGCACGAATGGATAAGAGTTTACGAAGACGAAGAAAATGTTTTGAGAGCCGATCACAACTTAAATTTCTGGGGCATTCGTTTCTTAAATCTACACTATAAAATGAATAAAAAAGATTTGTTGAATTTGAAAAATTCCAAAGAGTGAGCTAAATTTGGAAAAGTCATTGAGGATAATGTTAGAAGATGGATTTTTAAAAATGTAAAATTAAAAAATTGAATCCCTTGAAAAATATTTTCTCTTACAGAAACTTGAAAACTTACAAGATTAACTTACAGAATTTGACTACACGCTCAACAAACTTTGTTTTGGTAAAAATCTTTTTTAAAGATTAATTTTCGCAATAATTGAAATTAATGGCAACTTTACGAATGGTTAAAAATAAGTTTGTATTCTCTTTCCAATAAATTAGCTCATAAATAAAAATATGAAAGTTTTATCATTATTATCAATGTCTGTTTTATTATTGTTCAGCTGCAATAATAATAATTCTATTCCGCTAGATACAATTCAATTGGTTTCTGAAGGAATAGAAATCGATGTGCCAAAAGGTTGGTTTTATGAAGGCGGAAGTCTGTATGATAAAGATTCTATACGTGTTGGTGGTTTACCTAATAATGAATTTGCACTCGATGCAAATTTAGATTGTAAAAAATACGCATCAAAATACAAACAATCACTTGAAAAATCCATGGATGGATATGAAGGAAATTTTGTTTACGAAAAAATAAAAACATTCTCAGAAAATATAAATGGAAATCAAATACAAGGAGTTGAATCTATAATTGCAGTATACGGTGGAGTAAATGGCACTGAAAAAAGCATATTTCGGTCTTATTGTGTAAATATTGATGCAAATAAAAATTTCAAATTTGAATTTTATTTGAATATAAATGGAACGCCATCAATTGGTTTAGCAGATTCCATTGTTGCTTCTGCAAAAATGATACAATAATTTTATGCAGTGCTGAATAGTTAAGAATTATTACTTTTTTATTGCTGCACAGCTTGAATGAGCAAGTTTGTACTTGAAAATTCTTATTATTTGAAAAAATTGATAGTGGTTTTAAATTCTTATACCTTAAAAAAGGGTAAAGGGAAAAAATACTTGTACGTTTCCTTTTAAAATTTCTCCCCCTTCGGTTATTAATGAAAATTCAAACTCCAATAGCCTACCATTGTTAGTAATAATTTTAAGATTTGAATCTGCACTTGGCTTTGAACCATCGAATTGACCAGAATATTTATGTCCTTTAATGTCGTAATTCACATAAAATATCCATGCTACTTCAGATTCTTTAGATTTTACAGTGTAGTCTCCTGGTCTTAGCCCAGTTGGAGAACTTAAACTATCATTTCGCTTTACAATGGTAATAGAACCAGTAGCCGCACCTTCTGGTCTTTGCCAATTCTTCATTCTATCATAGTCAGCAAATTCTACTTCGATATAACTATCCTTTGTGTATTTATTATAACTAGTAAAGTCAACATCCATGTTTAAATCTGTAATCTTGCCATAGGTGTCGGCAAATTGATACTGAAATACGGACTTATTAGGAATATATTCAGGAAGGTAACAAGCTCTCCATTTTTCTGGTTGCTTTTTTAATTCCTGCATTTTCGCTTTATCTCCTGACTTATAAAGTTCCTCCATTTTATCATCAATCTCTGCTTCAGCTAAGCGGTGAAGTTTCAAACATTCTTGAAATTCTGGACTGTTAACAGCAGCTTGTTTTTGCTTTTCATAGCATTCACATACAGCGTCTTGCGCATAGCTAGTAGATAATAGTAATGTACTTAATAAAGTTACAATTGTTTTCATAATCATTTTGCTCCTTTAGTTTCTATAAATTTGATGATTTCATTGATATTTGTTTTATAAGCTTTATCCGCTTCAGCCTGTGCATTCGCATCTGCATATTTAGCTCCCGGACGATGTTCTAATTTCAATAATGATTTTGAATAAGTTAAAATAGTTTCTTCATCGGTTTTCAAGTTCAAATCTGCGCCTTTAGAGACTAATAGTTTCACCTCAGCAACTGATGCGTAGTTGATGTACTGTGCAATCAACAATTCGTCATCTACCTTTTGATTCGGATCTACTCCCTTATCCAATAAAATTGTCATTGCCTCTAAATTGTCCACTTCCCATAGTGCATTGTATCCATCTTCATCTGTTGCATTTACATCGGCTCCTATTTCTATCAAGTAACTTAAAATTGCGGTACTTTCTAATTGCGCAGCCAGGTGAATTAAAGGTATATTATCTTCGTTAGAGGTATTTACAGCTGCACCTTTTGCAACCAATTGTTTTACCTTTTCAAGTGATTCAATATCATCCACGCATTTAACAAGTAACTTATTGAGCTGTTCTTTTGAAAGTTTAAAACTCATCAAATCATTCCAAAGACTTTCTTCTTTTAAATCGTAAGCTTTTAATAAAGTTTCGCCGTCTTTATTGGTAGACTGTAAATTTGCTCCAAGTGAAGCCAACAATTTCACGGCCTCAAAGTCTTCGTTTTCGGCAGCAATAAAAACAGCAGTTTCACCATTTTCGGTAAATGCATCAATAGCAATTCCTTTATCTATTAATTTTTTAAAAACTGCGCTACCTTTATATTCTGCAGCGACATGCAATAAATTATTTCCATCCGGATTTAAATAATCTACTTTAAGTCCATGGTCCAATAAGTAAGTAATTAAAGCACCATTATCTTTTTGGATATTCCAAATTGCCACTTCGCCCGCACCTCTACCATATTCATTGATAAAATTAATGTCAGCTCCTTTTGCAAGGTAAGTCTTCACTTCAGCCAATTTTCCATCTTCTGCCCATTTAAGGTATTCATCATTAATATCTTCCTGTGCGTTAAAACTGTTTCCTATTAGAACGCTAGCAAGAAGCATTAAAGTTGTTATTTTGTTTTTCATAATTGTTCCTTTGAATAGATTTATAAAAAATATTATCTCAATTAACTGCTTTTAAAATCACATTTAATCATACAGATTATTTCATTACAAATCTCTCTAATTTCAGGGGTTTATTTGTCATTCTAAAGGATGATTTTTATAAATAAATGTTCGTTTTACTTATTTTATTGATTTCAAGTAGGATTTAATTGACCCTGGACTAAACTGTCGCCTCCTTCTCTAATTTTATTTTGGTAAAATCTTTATAAACCCAAATTCAAGTTCGCACGTACTTACTTTTTTTTGGCAGTTTTAATATGCACAGGAATTGTTGTTTATATTGGTATAAGTTATCGAAATGCCATCATCTCCATTGAGCAATTCAAAAAATCAAACTATCAAGAACTGAAAAAATTTTTATGACCGAAAAAATTCTAGGTATGCATTTCATTTACCATACTAGAATTTGTGAATATGATGGTTGGCGACCTCCTAAACATGAACCAATTTTGGTAATAGGTATGTGGTTAAATGACAGAGAAGACCCCTTAAATGTCCCATTGAAAACAAGGCTTTTGCTGTACGAAAAGTTTTTTTCAAATAATAATTATAAATTTGATTGCAGTTACGCAATTCAATACAACAATGTATATCTCAATGATGTATTTTGGAAAGATTAATAAATGCTCGATTATCTCATTAAGAATTAGATAAAATACAATATTACTATGAATGAATTTTAAAATCAAATACGATATAATTTACGGAATTGTTGGTCTTCTCTTAATTCTAATGGCTTTCACCGTTTCCGGTTCAGCAGATCTAGCGATTCATGATTATTATGTTGTAATACCGAAAAAACTTTTAATTATTAGTTTTGCGGGTACGTTTTTACTTTTTGCGAGCGTCGTTTATTTATAGAGGAAAATCAACCGTAATTTAAACAGAAAAATGTTACTTTTTCATCTCATTATTTCGAGTACAACGGCACTCTCAATTATCGTCGCATTATTTTTTGAAAATTCGGATAATGTCGTTAAGAGGTATGAAAATTACGATGCATACGATCAACTTGATTCGGCATCTAACTTTTTAGATTATAATAGCTTGCTAACAATTCTATTTCTAATTAGCATACTTGCTCAGATACTTTTTGTGTACAATATGATTTTTGCGTTGTTTAAGAAAAAATGAGAAACAATTATAAATAAATCGACTAAAAGGGAGTTTGAAGAAAAAAGCTTAAATTTGATTAAAAGCAATAAATTATGAATGTCCAGCAAATATCAATAGATATTCCAAATGATATCTTAGCGGCTCTTAAAGCGTGGGGGAATGAAACGGAAATTGAATTAAAAAAACGAATAAAAATTATTTTGGCTATCCAGCTTTATAGCATTTATCTAGAAGAAAATTAAATTCCCCAAATCCAAAAAACAAGTGACTAAATCAACATTTATATTTCTAATTTTTTCCTCAAATTATCTATTAGCACAAGATAATATACAATTAAATATTTTAGATATTAATCCTATTTATATGGGTTTTTCAAATGTTGTAAGGGTGAGTTTTAATGAAAAAGTTTTAAAAAATATTACCATGGAATGTAACGTTTGCGATACAATATATCCTAATCCAGAAAAGGAAAATGAATGGATTATTCGCATAGATTCGCTTAAGCCAGCAACTATAGTTGTCAAACGAAGGAAAGGAATTTTTTCTAAAGAGAAAGTTTTAAAAACACAAAATTTTTCGGTTTGCGAAGTACCAAATCCAATACTTTTTCTTGATACCCTTAGTGCAGAAGCGCTATTGACAAAAATTCCAAAAAAACTCATATTGAAATTAGAGACTTCGATTCCTCTAACCATAAATTTCTTGATTAAAAGTTGGGAAATAGATGTCAATACAAAGAAATTTAAAGGATTAGGAAATGAACTTTCACCAGAATTAAAAGAATTTTTAGCCATCGAAAAAAAAGGACTTATCGTAATTAATATTCAGTATCTTAGTCCCTTGGGCAAACAAGAAATGAAAGAGATATTTGAATTTGATGTTGAATAAAATCTAATCCGTCGATTCAAAAATATGCCTAACTTTAACTTATGAATAAAATAATATTTTTATTAATATTTTTTCTTGCAGCCAAAACAGTTGTTTCTCAATCAGAATTGGCACAAAAGGTAATGGTGAAATTGCCTCTAAATTCAGATACATCATTATGGGAAACCGATTTAATAATTGAGAAAAAAGTGCCCTACACAGAGAACGAAACAGTTTTAATTCTTCCAGAAATAACTTCTATCAACGAAGGATTAATAGGTTATAAAATATGGATAGTGATCGTTGAAAGCTCGACAGGGAATATAAAAAATAAAAGTTTTCTCAATTTAGAATCTGACGCTGTTGCACTGAAGAGTTTTGAATTAGACTTTGCAGCTTATCAAATTTCTACCGAAAATAGGGCGTTTGGTTTAAGAACATCTTTTGCAGTAGGTTCACAAGTCAACCCATATTCCTATAAATCTTTGACTTTATTCGTACGTGAAGAAGACGATTTGAGAATTGTTTTAAATGATTTTATTGTAAATGAATTCATTGGAGAATGGGATGCCAATTGCGCTGGAGAATTTCATAATCAAGAAAAAATACTCGTTATTTCCTCCAAGGCATCAAATGGATATTATAATATTACTGTCAATAACAACATTACGACAACCAATAATTTCATAGGAACTACCGGAGAATGTGAAAGTATAATTGTCAAAACAAAAGAAAAATCGGTTTTAATTTACTCTAAAGGAAGTTACAAATGAAAAATAAAAGAGATAGCTGATTTTAATTTACGAAACGCATCACCGCTCCTGATTCAAAATATGGAATATTCTTTTAAGTTAAAATCCAATCAAAAATTCTCAAACCAAAAACCCATGTTCGACTTCAAAAAAGATTACATTTTAGAAAATGATTTTGTAAAACTAAGTCCTTTATTGCCAGAAGATTTCGATAAACTAGTACATTTTACAACAAACGAACCTGAACTTTGGAAATATTCTTTCATTCAAGCCAATCCGGCCAAAGATTTTAAAAAGTATTTAAATCTAACTTTTGAAGGTCGCGAGAATAAAAAAGAATACGCCTTTATAGTTTACGACAAACTCAAAAATAAATTTGCAGGCAGTACAAGATTTTATGACATCCAAATTGAAAACGCAACATTGCAACTGGGTTATACTTGGTACGGAAAAGAATTTCAAGGAACTGGAATAAATAATCACTGTAAATATCTTCTATTAGAATTCGCATTTGAATTTTTACAAATGGAAAGAGTAGAATTTAGAGCAGACTCCCAAAACGAACGAAGTATTGCTGCCATGAAAAAATTAGGTTGCAAAGAAGAAGGAATTTTAAGAAATACAGGAAAAAGACCAGATGAAACTAGGCGTGACACCCTTGTGTTAAGTATTTTGAAAAATGAGTGGAAGGACACAGTGAAAAAAGCAATCAAAATAAATCATAACATATATTAACTAGGGATGGAACACATTGGAAATTATATAAGCTTAACTTTGTAAGGCTGAGAAAATTTCTTCTTCGGCTTTAAATCTTTACAGATGAAAAATACAAAAATACTAATCATATTATTAGCATTTACCTTACTTAACTACCCCAAAGGAATTCTTGCGCAAGCACCAACATTAGGCACAGCAGCCAACTTTGTTCTTTTTTCTTCCAATGGTGCAGTAAGCAACACTGGTATTTCTCAAATTACCGGAAATGTGGGTACAAACAACGGATCAAGTACAAATTTCGGTAATGTAAATGGCGTAATGCATGACGGTGACCCTGCAAGTATTCAATGCGCAGCAGATTTACTCGTAGCATACAATCAATTAAATAATACAACTCCAACTGCAACTCCTGCATCTTCATTAGGAAACGGACAAGTGCTTTTGCCGGGTGTATATTCAATCACTACTGCAGCAACACTTGATTTAGATTTAACATTAGATGCTCAAGGAGATGCTAATGCTGTATTTATATTTAAAATTCAAGGTGCATTTGCATCAAGTGCAGGTGCAAAAGTCAAATTGGTTAACTCAGCTTTAGCGTGTAACGTTTTTTGGAAAATAGAAGGTATGGTTGAATTGGCCAGCGGAACAACAATGAGAGGGACAATAATCGCGAATAATGCAGCAATTAGTTTAAGTTCGGGTGACACACTTGAAGGCAGAGCACTATCTACTAATGGCGCTGTTGCCGTTGATGGCGTTTTGGCTTATATACCACTTGGTTGCGGAACTCCAGTATTAACGGGTCCAGCTCCACCAGTTCTTGGAGGTGCCGCTTGTTATGCAATATTTTCTAGTGATGGAGCATTAAGTAATTCAGGTGTAACAAATGTTACAGGTGATGTGGGAAGCAACAACGGACCAGTTACAGGTTACGATCCATTATTGGTAAACGGAACTATTCATACCACTCCTGATGGATCAACTTCTCAAAGTGCTGCGGATTTAACAATTGCTTATAATTATTTAAATGCCTTAGTACCTGATATCCAATTATTGTATCCAGCACAGTTCGGTAACAACTTAGTTTTAACTCCACACACGTATATAATGCAAGGTGCAACGACTTTCACAGATACTCTTTATCTAAATGCTCAAGGAAATGCAAATGCAGTTTTTGTTATTCAAATAAATGGTGCACTTTCTACAAGTACATACTCTAGAGTTGTATTGATAAATGGCGCAGTTGCTGATAATGTGTTCTGGGAAATAGAAGGTGCAGTAAACATCAATGATTTTTCAATTTTCCGTGGCACAATAATTTGTAACAATGCCGCTTTGTCAGCTTTGAGTTCAAACGTAACACTTGATGGTAGAATGTTAACCACCACTGGTGCAATAGCTACATCTGCAATGGATGTAACTGCAACATCAATACCTAGCAATTGTGCAACTTTATCAGTTGGTTCTTTAGAAGGAGAAAATGATAATGTTTCAATTTCTATTTATCCAAATCCACTGGGAGCGTTAACTTCAATTACCATTAATGGCGATTTTAACAATGAAAATTTCGAATTGTTAATGTACAATGTTTTAGGAGAACAAGTTTTGAAGACCGTTCTTAGTAATAAAACAACAACACTTGAAACAAGTAAACTTCCTGAAGGAATTTACATTTACAAAGTGCTAAGAAACAACAAGATTATCCAAACAGGAAAACTAGTTTCACAACAATAAGTTTATTTTGTAAAGGGAAGCAATCCCATGTTCTCTATATATTTTAGAAATGAAGTCATGATATTTTTCATGGCTTCTTTTTTTTGGGAATAGTTAAGGAGCAGAACTAGCATAAACCACCATAGATTACCCAGATTAACACGGATTGACAATTTGAATATAGAAAGATAAAATAAAACAGGAATTTATTATATTTGTCGTAAGTTTAATCTCTTGTACATCTGAACCTTCAAAATTCTCAAATACAAGAAATATCATCGAGAGAAAAGTAGTAGAAATGGAAGGTTTAATTGAAAAACCAAATTCGACAATCAATGGAATACAGCTTTTTATAGATAGTATGAAAAGCGAAAATTTCCTAATTGACACCAACCGTCTGAAGAAAGTATATTGGTCATTTCTAGCGAAATATCCAAAAAAAATTGATGATGGAAATATTATAATAGAAGTTCCATTTCCTGTTGTAGCGTTTCAGAATAATTTTAGCAATCCAAAAACATATTTCTTTGCAAAATGGAATATCGAACAGCAAACCTTCCAAAACAGGAGTGATTATTTACTCATGACTTGGGAAATTGATAGCTTAGGAATAAGAAAGGAAAAAGAAAAAATTTATTGGACTTTACACGAATTTATGGGAAATTTCCCTTGTTATATTTTTAGAAATGGAAACTCAGTTTATGCACTTGCTAGCAGACTTACATCTGATTCAAATAATACTAAAAAACTTACTTTGCAACTGAGAAAATATATTAATGAAAACAGTCCAATTTACTCACTTTTTGGAGATCCAATTATCTAATGAACCTACACAAAATAAACCAAGAAATAGAGTTGGGCTTGAAACACAAAGCATCCATCAGACTTAGAAGCATGATTAATTCGGATCCTGATAATTTGGAACTGCGGAATCTCCTGGCTCAAATGTACTACGATGCTGGGTTTTTTGATGCTGCCGGAAAATTTTGGTTGCTTTATGCTACTAATGACTATCAAGTTATAAAATGCACTGAACTTTATGAAAGCTCAGTTAATTATTCTGGCAATCAAATTCTGAAAGAAATAAAATTCAGAGGCGACAAAAATAAGCTGTCGTCGTTCGCAAAAGAAAAGCTGGAAGCGCTAGAAAATGATAGTTTGCTAAAAACCGGTCATATTCCATATTATCAAAGGTTAAATCTGGAAGGAAATAAGCTTGAAACATTTTCAAAACCAACACCAATAATTAATATTTTTGGTTGTCTTATCGGACTAATAATTATAGTCGCTATAATTATTATTTTTATCTTGGGCCTTATTAATGCGTATGTATGGTTATTCTAAAAATAATGAATATATTAACGAACATTATAAAATCCATTAATCCTCTTTCTAAATATTAATTTCAAAAAAATAAAACATGAAAAATTTCTTATACTTTGTCCTAATTCTGATATTTCTAAGTTCTTGTAAAGAAACACCAGAAACTAAATTTAAAAAAGATGGAATTTCTCTTACTTGCCCAAAAGGATGGGCTATCACCGAGGAAGAAAAAGTTGATGATGGATACTATTTAGCTATTGAAAAGGATGGCATTTATTCTAGTGGAATTGTCACAATATCTTGGGCAAACAATGATGTCGATTTAAGTGTGTGGCTGGAGCTTATAAAACAAGAATTCGTTAGCAATCCTGTTTATAAAAATTCAGATTTAGAATTCAGTGAAAATTTTGAAACTAATTACAATGGTATAAATTCCATATCTGTTAAATTTACAGCTACAATTCTAAAATTGAAACATGAAGGAATGTTGCACGTTTTTAATAAAAATGGAAAATCGGTTTTTGTTTTAGAACAAGTTGCCGTGGATGACAAAATAAAAAATAAAAACGGTTTCAAAATTATTGAGCAAAGTTTTAAATTGGAGTAATTTACTTAGATAATTTTTCATGTTCTATTTTCAGAATATTGAATTTTTAATAGTTAATCAGTTGCTTAACATTAATCGAGTTAGTAAACAACAAAAGAAATTAGTGAAAATTAGTGTAATTCGTGGATAAGAAAACAAAAACACAATCCATTAGAACCTGCCTGTCCGGTAGGCAGGAAATCTGTGTTCAAAAAAATACATAGTATGATAAACTATTCAAACCCCAAAAAAACTTTTTCTCATACTTTATACCACTCTCTCACTATAAATAATTAATTTTCAGGACTAATTAACAAATTGAAAAATTTAGTGGAAACTGAAAAGGTAAGTAAATTCGAGAACTTTCACATTGTATTGTGGCTCTTTAAAGATATATGCTGGGTTTCTGGCATGAAAATTTTTGGTACAATTATGATTGTTCCAACCGTATCCTTAGCAATTTACATTCTCTGGATCACTAGAAAAAGCAAGGTGCAAAAATACCATAACTTGGCAGTTGTTTGTTGGATCTCTGCCAATTCTTTATGGATGCTTGGCGAGCTCTATTTTGATGAAACTCCACAACAATATTTATACGAATATTCACGCATTATTGCCACTTGTCTTTTCATTGCAGGTATTCTGAGCATACTTTGGTACCACTTCGAAAAGCGAATTCTTAAAAGAAGTCAAACATCATGAGAATACTTTTATTTGTATTTATTATTGGTGTTTCTTTTTTAGCGGAAAGTCAAAATTTACATGAAAAATTTATCAATACCATCAATACCAATCCGCAGGAAGCACAAAAAATTGCACAAGAAGAAATAAAGAATTCTAAAGCCAATACCAAAGAAAAAGTAGATGGTATGAACGATTTGGGAAACGCGTATTACTATTTAGATGAATACGACGAAGGCCTGAAAATCTTGAAACAATCAGCTCTTTTGGCTCAAGATATTAATTACCCGAAAGGTACTGGAGAATCTTTTGTGATTAGCGGAAACATTCATTTTTTAACTGGCCAATATGCGCAAGCAATTCAGTTTTATACCGATGGGTTGCAAGCTTTTAAAGAGATTGATTACCGAGAAGGAATGGCGCAGTGCTACAACGGAATAGGCACGGTTCAGTATGAAGAAGAAGATTACGAAAAAGCACTCGATTTCTTTAAAACTGCACTAAAATATGGCGGCACCATTACAAAATCTGACAGTTATGTAAACATGGCTCGAATTTTTTTGAAGTTAGAAGCTTATTCTGAATCGAAAATGTATGCCGAAAAAGCTTATAAAATTGGACTAACTACAGAAGATTTATATGTGCAATCTTATTGTTTAGATATTCTTGGCGAAGTGCATCTTAATATTTCTAAATTCGAATTATCAAAAAAATATTTTTTGCAATCTTTGGATCTTAAAACACAATTAGAAGACGGACAAGGTACAGCGAGAACAAAATATTTTTTAGGGGTAAATTATAAAAATACGGGCGAGATTGATACCGCAATGATTTATCTAAATGAAGCTTATGAAGAGGCCGAAGAAATAGGTGCAAATGAAGAATTGAAATCTATTTTTGAAGAGTTGGCCAAGGTTTACGCAATAAAAAAAGATTACAACAAGGCATTTGAATTTCAAACCAAATACATTCAATTATCCGAAGGAATGGATAATGAAAAGGCGACCAAAAAAATTGCTGAACTAGAATTAGCGATGACAAAAAAAAACCAAAATGAAAAATTGGCTGCTATTGAAAAAGAAAGAGAGAATAGAAGAAAACTGAACCGAACAATTTTTATTTCGGGCATAATTGTACTTGTTTTACTCGTGTTATTTTCTGTTTCAGTGTACAAAAGATACCGACAGAAAAAAAGCAACCAAGAAAGACTAGAAGCTCAAAATGAAGTAATCCAAGGACAAAAAAAGGAGATTTTAGACAGTATTCATTATGCCAACAGAATTCAAACTGCTATTTTGCCTTCTACAAAACTGATTGATAAATATTTCGAAAATTTTATTCTTTACAAACCCAAAGACATTATTGGTGGCGATTTTTATTGGATGGAAGAAAGCGAAAATCAAGTTTTCTTTGCAGTTGCAGATTGTACGGGACATGGTATTCCTGGCGCATTAGTTAGTGTTGTTTGCATCAATGCACTCAATCGCTGTATTAGAGAATTTAAATTAGAGAAGCCTGCTGATATTTTAAATAAAACTACAGAATTAGTTATTGAACAGTTTCAGAAAAACAATCAGGAAATTAAAGACGGAATGGATATAAGTTTAATTACTGTCCAGAAACTCGACAGAACAACCATACAATGGGCTGGAGCGCACAATCCATTTTGGCTGGTAAGATCAGTTACGGAAGGAAATTTATTGGCTAACAATCGAGTTTTAGAGCCAAACATTTCAGATAACGGATATAATTTATTTGAAATAAAGGCTGACAAGCAACCAATAGGTTCATTTATTGAGGCAAAAGATTTTACAAATTGGGAAATTAAACTCACTAAAAACGATACAATTTATTTAAACACCGATGGCTTTGCCGATCAATTTGGGGGAGATACAAAACATCCAGGCGGTAAAAAGTTAATGGCCAAAAACTTAAAATTAAAGCTATTAAATATTCAACACTTGCCAATTCATGATTCTAGTGAAGATTTATCAAATACGAATATTGCAGTAGAAACAAGCGGACAAAAAGAGCAGTTAAATAATTTATTTGAAAACCACAAAGGAGAGCAAGCGCAGGTGGATGATGTTTGTATTTCGGGTTTGAGATTGGGGTGAAGAAAATTTACACTATGAAATTTATTAAAAATGAAATATTAAAAGTTTAGAAAAACCTTAATTTAAATAAATTGAAAACTTCAATAAGACTGTATTTTGAAATTGATAAAAAACTTAAATTTATACTGTTAAATTAAGAAATTACATGTTTAAACTGATTACATTTATATTTCTCATAACTTTCACTTCAGCACTCTATTCCCAAGATGTAGAAGAATTAAAGATGACTTCTTTCGTTCCAAAATCTAATGCTTATGATATTTATTAGTCTATAAAAATAAGAAGATTATGATAAAAATGAAATTAATGATTTTGATATTGAAATGACAACCAAGGGAATGGGCACTGGTAATGTTGTTTATACGATTTTCATACCTTTCGAAAGAGTTGAAAATAAGTGCAGCTCGTATACTTCTTTTGATCATTCAGACGGTTGGAACCATACTCCAGAACTTGAGGAAAGAAAAAAACAGCTCGAAGACGAACTAATGAATGCAGAGAAACTAGAAATCAGTAATTTGAAAATAACCCCAGAAGGTTTACAAGAATACTGGGTTCAGTGGAGAAATGAAGATGTGCAGAGTGATTGTGGTGAATAATTTACAAGAAAGTTTAATAGTATTTAAACATAAAAACTAAGACAAAAAAATGAAAGAAACTTTCTCTGTCGATCAAAATTTAACTTTCAAAGAATGGTACAGCGCTACCTTATTTTTTAGTTTGTTTACTAAATTCGTTCATTATTTTTTTATATTCTTTACTCTAATGTCAATTTTAAGATTATATCTTGATATTCATGAATTTAGTGGTTCATGGAATTTATTACATGTCTTGAGTTTCTTTTTACCTATGGCTATTTTTATTTTTGTTGTTGCTGTAATACTTTTTATAATTTGCCTATCAATTTATAAATTAATGCCGCATTTATTTCAAAATATTTCATACGAATTTAGCAATTGGGGAATCGAAAGAAATGGTGGAAAAACTGAATTCTCGAAACCATGGAACGAAATTTCAAAATTTAAAGAATCAAGATTATTTATTTTAATATTTCCGAAAACTTTAGACTTTCATATTATACAAAAAACCCAGTTTGAAAGTATCAATGAATTAAATAATTTCCGTAATTTCCTGAAAGAAAAAACAAACAGTTAAGCTTCAATAATATGTTCCATTCCTTTCAAAAATATGAGTTCTATTCTGTAATTGAAGAAAGTATTATGTATCAAAAAGAGGGGTCTGATCAAATTATAATCTGCGCAAATAAGCCATATTTGAAACTAGTTTTTATTTTTTTGTCGGTAATTGGTCTGATTGTGATGATTGGATTAGCACAACAATTGTTATTGAAATTTAATTGGTTTCTATTGGGATTAGGACTTGCTATTTTTTTAATGGTAATGGGAGTGGGGGCTGGTTATTTATACAATGCTTTAAAGAAAAACGACCTTTGGATTATTGATTTAAAAGAACAAAAGATCTTCAAATCTCAAAATAATTTTTATCCAATTTCTAAACTACGACGCTTAACAATTCAATTTAATGTCACTAATTCATACCAAGGTGATTCAGAAGAAGAAGTTTACCAATTATGCCTACAAACTGTCGATAATAAAATAAGACTTTTCACTTCTAGCTCATCTGCAAATCTTATTAAATCTGGCAGGTATTTGGCAGGAAAATTAAAGATTGAATTTGTTGAAGAACGCGACTAAATCTTAAAATTGGAAATTAAAAGCTTAATCTAACGTAAGTTCAATTATTAAATTAGACAATATGAATTCAAACAAAAAATAATTACCTTTCCAATTTAATCTTCAAAAGTTTGAGATTCGACATAACTATGAAAAAATCACTCTTCTTATTTTTAATTCTGTTATTCAATTTTACAGAAAGTAAAGCGTGTTTGAATTTGTATTTTGCTGTTGATAAGGATGGTCATTTACACTCAGTTAGCGAAGTTGATGGAATTTTTGAACTGATTGATGAATTTGAAGATTCGAAATCAATAATAACCGAGATAAATAAGAAAGAAAATAAAACTTTTAAGTCAATTTCATTTAAAGTTCAAGACGATAAATTTTCATCTTATTTTAGTTGTTTTTATCAAAATAATCGACTTTATAGTTTAATTATTGAATATCCAAATGTTTATGATGAATTGGTCAGTGAACTAAAGGATCAGTTTTTCAATTCTTTCAAATGTTATTAAATGAGCTATATCGACGTACTAATTCCTTTTCTTGGAGGATTATATCTCCTGTTAATGGGAGATAAATTAATTAAAACTCAATTTGCGTGATTTTAAATTAAAAAGCGACTGGTGAAATTTTGTGGTATCGGTTTAATGGCGGTATCAATAATTTATCTTGCTGTCAAAATGTTTGGAGCGTGAATATTATGCAAAAAATCATATTTCAATATTTTATATTGTTTCAGGTTTCAAATACTAGCGCGCAATAAGATACTTTACAATTCAACATTGAGGAAGTAGCTCTGAATTTGAAAAAGTGTAAAAAATATTTATTTGGTGATTTTCGAAAACTTTCTTCGCCGGCACTCAATCGATGGACAAATGAGGACAGTGCATTTATAAATAATAAAGACACAATTTATTTTAAAATTTTTAAAAATAATAAATTGAGAATTGAAGGTATGAAATTGCCGGAAATTGAAGCTTTTGGAGAGATTAATTTTTATAATTCTAAAACAAAACTCAAAAAAACAGAATTTTGGAGTCATAAATGCGACTCAATGTTTAAAGAAGATGTCGTAGGTTGGAGTGACGCCCCAAACTGGACAAAACAAATAATTTACAAGAAAGGTGAGCGTCGTAAAATAACCAATAAAACATTAATTCTGGATGAAAGAAAAATATATGTTTTGCGAACGGAGAAACTAAAATATAAACGAAGATCTATAAGAGGAAGGTATAGATTTGATAAAATATGATATAAGTTAGAACTTTATAAATAAATCAATTTGAATAAAGTATTTTTCAGAAATAAATTAAAATGAAACTCAAAATCAAATTATTCAAAGTTTTACTATTAATCATCTCCATTAATTTACTCGTTGGTTGTAAAACCAATACTAAAAAAGCATTCGATATAAACTCCACAAATACAGATATGAAAAATTCTGTTGGATTTGATTTATTGAAATACAAAGCAAGAGTTGACAACGCATTTCCTGCTGATAGTTTTTATTTGAATTTGTGCAAGGATATCTTGTTTAATTCTGGTAAATCTGTTATTTTTAACAAGTTTGGTGCCTTTCGAACTTACGATAGCGGTGTCGTTATTCGTTCTGAAGAATGTGATAGTTTGTTTGTTAAAATTGCGAATTGTATCGCGGACAATATTTATTTACAAAACTTCCAAAAAATCTCTAAAACAACTGATTTCTGTCAACAAAAAATAAAATTTCAAAGAAATCTTAAATCCATAAATGGCGTAGTTCTAATTTCTGCAACAAGTTCCTTTGGCACAATCTACGATGCCAACAAAACGTAAAGGATATTTACTCGGAATGGAACTAACTTTTGGCGAGGCAAGAGCTGGAATTGGGGGCGGAATTTGTCAAATTTGCAACGTGAAACGATAAATAAAACACAGCAAAATTTTAATCTTTGCCAATCCGTGGAATCTGTGGTTAAAAAAAATAGCAATAATCGATCACAGATTACACAGATTTCTTTTAACTTCAACGACTTAAATAATTCAAAGCAATATCCATTCAATGAAACAATACCTCGGAATAATAATTTCTGCTCTGTATGCACTGGTTATCAGAATTTTGGCAGAGTATAATTTGTTGGAGATAAATTCTTGGACTTATTTGATAATTACACCTATGATTGTCGGATTTATTCCTTTCTTTTTTAAACAAAAAACGTTTTTAAAAAGTACTTTTAGGACCATAGCTTTTCCCATAATTTCAGTTTTGTTATTTTTAATAATTGCCGTCATTAGCGGATTTGAAGATCTCGCATGCTTTCTCATAATTGGTTTTCCTTACATACTTTTTTCAATATTGATAAGTTTGTTGCTGCGTAGTTATTTCAATAAAACCGATAAAGACATAACAATAAATGCGTTTCCAATTTTGCTGCTTCCAATTCTATTAGGTGTCATCGAAAAACAATTTCCAAAAGTGAAATCAGAAATTTTTATTGCCAATGAAATAATAATCAATGCACAGCAAAAGGAAGTATGGGACAATTTATTATCTGTTCCAGATTTATCCAACGGAAATTCTACATCAATTTCAAGCTACCTCGGTGTACCTGAACCGTTTTATTCAACTTATGATTCTATTAGAAATATAAGATTGGGTTATTTTGACAACCAAATTGTTTTACATGAATATGTTATAAAAAGGATTGAAAATAAAAAAATAGTATTTAAAATTGATGTAGGGAAATCTAATTTAGAAAACAGTCCTACTTTGAAACACATTTTGTATTCGCCTAATTACAAAGGAATAAATAAAAATTTAGAATTTGATAATATTACTTATGAGGTTGAAAATCTTGGTAAAAACCGAACAAAATTAAAACTTAGTACAAAGTTTACGATTAACTCAAACCTTAGCAAATACGGCAAATTCTGGAGCAATATTATCATCAATAATTTCGAGAAAAATCTTTTAAGTTCATTGAAAAGGGTAATTGAAAAGGAATAAATTGACATAAAAAATGTATCGCAATTGAAAAAAAGAAAATTATTAAGTCAACGTCATCCGATACTATATTTTTTGGCTGTATCCGCGAGAAGACTAAAGCGAATAGCAGAATGGAAAATAGATGGTAAAGAATATGCGAAAACTAAAAATTTCGACAAACTTTCTAATCGTATTAAGAAACACCAATCCGTTTTACTTAAAAAATTAGGAGAAAATAATGAGTACCTGCAATTGAATAAGATAACAAATTTGAAAATTGCAGCTTCCAAAATAAATGGAATTATTATAAAACCTGGAGAAACTTTTTCGTTTTGTAAACTTGTCGGGTTGCCAACAAAACGTAAAGGATATTTACTCGGAATGGAACTAACTTTTGGCGAGGCAAGAGCTGGAATTGGGGGCGGAATTTGTCAAATTAGTAATTTGATTCACTGGTTAGTTATTCACAGTCCGCTTACTGTAACCGAGCGCTACCACCATTCGTTTGATCCTTTTCCTGACGATGGAAGAGTTTTGCCATTTGGAAGTGGAGCAACTGTTTTTTACAATTATAGAGATTATCAGTTTACTAACAATACAGAACATATTTTTCAAATAAATTTATGGTTTACGGATAAATGTTTAGAAGGCGAATTGCGCATTAACGAAGAATTAGACTATACATATCATGTTATAGAAAAAGAACATCAATTCCTAAAAATAGAAGGTCAGTTTTACC
This sequence comes from Flavobacteriales bacterium, assembly GCA_038234235.1. GTDB lineage: Bacteria > Bacteroidota > Bacteroidia > Flavobacteriales_D > Crocinitomicaceae > JBBSUQ01. The sequence continues at coordinate 4,358 of JBBSUQ010000037.1, read as the reverse complement.
GTAAAAATGAAATATGGCGAGATAAAATTCTAAAATTTAAAAGCGGACAAATTGTCGATACAGAATTAATTACCAAAAACTTTGCAAGAGTAACTTATACGCCTGATGAATTTTTAGAGGAAGAATAAAAAGTTTAAACGTAGTAAATAAAGAAAATATAAGTAGTTCAAAATTCTAAAATTAATCTGTGCCAATCCGTGGAATCTGTGGTTAAAAAACTAGCAATAATCGACCACAGATTTACATAGATTTAACCGTAAATGAACGTCCAACAATAAATTATTTTAATATATCACTTAAATTTCTTAGTTTTCAACAGTAAATAAAATTATTGTAGATTACAATGAAAAAACATTTAAAAGGACTCGATTCTCTTAGAGCAATTGCCGCTTTGGTAGTTCTTTTTGCGCATGTGGAACTTTTGAAAAATCAACATTTTTTTACAGATTCGACCGAACCTATTTCTGTGTTACCAGACTCTCACTTGGCAGTTATCTTATTTTTTGTAATCAGCGGATTTTTAATTACCTTTTTATTGATGAGGGAACTCAAAATTAATGATAAAATCTCTTTGAAAAAATTCTATTTCAGAAGAATGTTGAGAATTTTGCCTTTATATTATTTGGTCTTATTCTTGTCGTTTTTGCTTGTTAAAACTGATCATTCTGCAACTTCTACGGTGCTTTCTATTGGTGTTTTCCCCAATTTAGCTCAGGCTTTAGGTGATGGTTGGAAGTCTAGTCCGCAGATTTGGTCAATTGGGGTGGAGGAAAATTTCTATTTACTGTGGCCTTTGCTTCTGTCACCACTGTTCTTTGCTCGAAAAAAAACACTTTCTAAATTCCTAGTCAGCTTTATCGTTATTTGGAGTTTGTTGCCACATATTTTAGGCTTTTTAAATGTCAACTATTTTCACAGAGAAAGCGATACAATTCTAGAAAAATATTTGCTTTTTTACGGTAATAAATTTAACTGCATTGCAATAGGTGCATTCATCGGAGTAGCTTATGCCAATCGCAATACTTGGATCAATGTATTTAATTCTAATAAAATTTTATTTCCTTTAATTATAATGACATTTTCGCTGTGGTTTTTACAATTCAAAATAGCGCATTTCAATGACGAATTATATGCTGTACTTTTCGCAATGATTATACTTAGCGCCATTGCTCCAAAAACCATAAACATCGATAATAAAGTCACCAGTTTTTTGGGCAAAATATCTTATGGAATTTACATGTATCATTGGATAGTTATAGTTTTAGTAATTAAATACATGCCATTAAAACAAAATAATTTATCTTATAATTTTCTATTATTTTTTATGGCAATTACAGTCACAATATTTGTTTCTTGGTTGTCTTATGTTTTATTTGAAATAAGATTTTTAAATTGGAAAAGAAAATTTATAGTTTTTGAGATGGAAAGTGACAAGACAATTCTGAATCTAGAATTTGAAAAAAAAAATAAGTGAAAAATTTTTACAAAATTCTTGGATTAAACAGAGATGCTCATGTCATAGAAATTCGGAGAGCGTATAGAAAACAGGCCTTAGCACTTCATCCAGACGTTAATAAAAACAGTGATGCAAAAACGGCATTCATTGAGGTTAATGAGGCATATAGCGTTCTGAAACATCCAATATCAAAAATTAGCTACGATAAATTATACGATCATAAAATTGCCCATGAATCAATTAAAAACGAAACCAGATACAGAAACCGTGAGTCGTACCGAAATGAAAACGTAAACAAAAAAGCCGATAAGGGAGATAGAAACGCCGAAAGATATGCGAAACAAAGCGATGCTCAATTTGAAAGAAAAACGGAGCGAAGTGGTTTTTGGGACGTATTATCAGGAGTGTTTGAATTTATTGGAATGATTTTACAGTTTTTTGTTTAATATAAATCTCAAAATGCAATAGATAACCGGGCTTTTCGCTTTTATCTTTTTATCGTTCCTCCAAAAAGAATAGCCGCTTCAATCCCTAACGCGGATACTCTTATGACCAAAACTAAACGTTTTTTAAAACAAAAATAATTTATGGAATAAATATAAAAATATCATCTTAATAGAAATTAATTAAATAAACAATTTCGAATGAAAAATCAGGGCTATATATTAAAAGTTGAAACTCCTTGCAATCAGAATTGGCGCACAATGAAAATAAATGAATCTGGCAAATTTTGTAATCAGTGCTCGAAATCGGTAGTTAATTTCGCGCATTTATCTGATAAAGAAATTGTAACTTTTTTCGATGGAAATAACGGCAATGTTTGTGGTAGATTTGCTAATGACCAGTTGAATAGGATAATTAAAGTTGAAAAGAAATCGTATTTAAAAATTCCAAACATTTTGAGTGGTTTACTTTTATTAGGTACTACTCAGAATGTGAACGCGACCGAAATTTACAAGTTAAAAGATTCAATTGAGATAGTCGAAAGTAATAAATTTGCAGACACAATTGAAAACAGGGAAATCAATCAAAATCAAAATTCTGACAGTCTAAAAAATGTTATTAAAGGTACGGTTTTAGACGTTGAGAGCAAAGAACCACTATTTGGAGTAAAAGTATATATAGAAGGAATTAAAATTGGCACTCATACAAATCTTGATGGAGATTTTACCTTAAATATACCAGATAGCTTATTAAAAGATGATATGAAATTGGTTTTCACATATTATGAATTTGAAACTTTCACATTATTTTTTAATCGAAATCAATTGCCAATAAATAACGATTTTTATTTAACGCCTCAGAATTACGAACAAGAAATTACAATTGGCATTGTTGTTAGTATGAATCCAAGAAAAAAATGGCAATTTTGGAAAAGAAGATGAGATCATGACTTTTAGTGTTGATACTCTAATATATTCAAACCAAAAAAACGAGGTGAGAGAATGAATCGTAGTTGAAATGGATGTTTCCTCAAAAAATCTTATTAATTTAATCACCTATTACCAATAAAAGAATGACAGCACAAAATAAAAAATACCTAGGAATTTCAATTTTATTTATCCTGATGGGAGCATTTAAAATATACATGAAAGGACTTTACCTAGAAAATGGCGAAATAAGTTGGTTTAAATTGTTAGTTCCATTTGGGTTGGGTATCATTGCATTAATTGTTGTTGTCACAAAAATTTTAATAGAAAAGAAACAAGTAAATTGAAAAGATATCCATTCATAATTTTTTGTTTTTCGATGATATGGGCAACAGCGAATAATAAAGTATAACTCCATGAATGAAGGCAAAAAACGGAAAAGTGTAAACTTGAATGAAATTCTCAAATAATGATTTTTTTACATATCTTTTTTTTGGAATCTAACAATGAAAATCTGAGCGGTTTTGGCCTTTGGAGGAATATTTATTTGTTTAGTGATTATTGCATTCTGCTACATTAAAATGGAATATATTTAAGAGTAAATGGAAAGATATCTCGGTCAGCTTTTGCTTTTCCTTGGATTATTTACATGGAATTCAAAAAATTGCTTAACGATAATCCACAAAATGCTAATTATTATGAACGATATTTAAAACTCTCCACTAAATCATTCATTGCCATGCCTGTATTTCTTATTTTAGGACTATTGATTATGGTGATTGGAAAGAGTTTGTTGTAGTAAACATGTTTTTATTGACAAAAAGTTATAAATTTGAGAAGTTATTATTTTGAAAGCAGAACAGCAACTCAGAATATTTTTTTAAATCTAACTGAAAAACAAATGACTAAAATATTTTTAAAAGCAAAACATTGGCAATTATTCTTGGTGATTTTTGCAATTCCTTTGATTTTTCAATTCATAATTTTAGCGATGATTATTTCTGAAACCATTGTGAACAGAAATATTGACCCCACTGTTTTTGTCAATTACGGCAAAATTTACATGTTATTTTGGCTCGTGATTATGTCAATATTTTTCGGGTGGTTTTGGTCCGTTGCTACCCATCTTCAAAGTAAAATTCCAACAAACGTAAAAATGAAATTGAAACAATTTAAAATATTCTTTTTCATACCACTTGTCTATTTCTTAGTTCTCATTTTTTTTATGGCTTCTGTGTTCAACGAACTGATAGTAAATAATTTGGAGCCCAATGTGGCGTTTGTAGGTGCTTTTGTAGGTATAATAATTCCACTTCATTTATTTTCGATTTTTTGTATTTTTCACTCAATCTATTTCACCGCCAAAACAATCAAAACAGTTGAACTGCAGCGCGAAGTAAAATTTGGAGATTTTGTAGGAGAATTCTTCATGATTTGGTTTTTGTTCATCGGTCTGTGGATTTTGCAACCGAAAATTAACAAGATGGCAGCGGGGACAGTTGAGAAGGAGAATGATTTTGAAATATGAGAAT
>JBBSUQ010000036.1:0-22723 GCA_038234235.1 Flavobacteriales bacterium | reverse complement strand
TGCAAATGAATTCATAAAACAAGAAAATATTAATGCTGATTGTAGATTTGATGTGGTTTCAATTGTGCACAATTCTTATCGAACAGATTTAGAGCATATTGAAAATGCTTTTACTACTGTTGGTTAATTGTTTAAATTCCAAGTTTGCCTTTTAACCTGTGCCAGATATTCTGTTTATCTGAAAGATCAGTAAAAGTATTTATTTTTAATTCTTTTATTTCCTCGGTACTAAGATCAATTAATTGAAATTTAAGCCTGTCTTCTACAATGGGTAAAATATCAATGTTGTGAATCTCATGAATTTTTAAATAATAAGCCATTCTTTTAGCTTGAGCAGCATCGGTTGCAATTGCAGCCTTTTTAATTCCTTCTTTTGAAATATAAGCAAGAAAGTTTAGTATGTTTTCGGATGAATGTTCTGCTCTGCCATCAACCACTAAATCGCTCGGGTTTAAATTATTTTTTATTAAATAAGCTTTAAATATTTCCGCTTCTACAAATGCAGTATGTATGGCTCCACCACTTAAATAAAGTTTCTCACCAATTCCTTCTTTTATTAAGTAAATTCCCCATTTAATTCGCCGTTTTATTAGTAAATTTTCACTTCCATCATTTTTAAACGGTGCGCCAGGTATTAGTATAGTCTCATATTTGTTTTTCTTAAGATTATTAAATATTGTTTGACATTCTTGGTCGCTAAATTTCAGTTTACCGGTTATGAATAACAATAGCATTTTTAAATATAAGTAAAAATTTTTGAGAGATTTCACTGCGATTCTACATTTTAACACGGTTAAATTACAAAGAATACATTGGAAACTAACTTAAGTTCTAAGCTATTTCAAAGCAAATCCTTATTTTTGTATCTTCTACAATTCTCAAACAAAATGACTGATAAATACAATGAATACAAAGGTTTAAATCTGACTGATATTTCTAATAATATTTTAGAATTTTGGGATGAGAATAATATTTTCGAAAAATCGATAGCCTCTCGAGATGAAAAAAAGCCTTTCGTTTTTTATGAAGGTCCACCTTCTGCAAATGGTTTACCTGGTATTCATCACGTTATGGCTCGTGCCATTAAAGATATTTTCTGTCGATATAAAACTTTACAAGGATTTCAGGTAAAAAGAAAAGCAGGTTGGGATACGCATGGCTTACCAGTAGAATTAGGAGTAGAAAAAGAATTAAAAATAACGAAAGAAGATATTGGTAAAAAAATTAGCATTGATGCATACAATGATGCTTGTAAGAGTGCCGTAATGCGTTATACCGACATCTGGAATGACCTTACACGTAAAATGGGTTATTGGGTAGATATGAAACAACCTTATGTTACATACGATTCAAAGTACATGGAATCTGTTTGGTGGTTGCTCGGTGAACTTTACAAAAAAGACAAAATTTACAAAGGTTATACCATCCAACCTTATTCTCCAAAAGCTGGAACAGGATTGTCTTCTCATGAATTAAATCAGCCGGGATGCTATAAAAATGTAAAAGACACTACAGTTGTTGCTCAATTTTCACTCTGTGCAAATCAGGATACGCCATTTTCAGAAATAATGGACAGCAAGCACATTCAATTGTTGGCTTGGACTACCACACCTTGGACATTGCCATCCAACACTGCTTTGGCTGTTGGCAAAAAAATCAATTATTGTTTGGTTCAAACTTTTAATCCTTATACATTTAAAGCTGCATATATAGTTTTGGCCGAAAATCTAATTGCTTATCAATTCGCTAAAGGGTTCAAAAAGGCAGAAGACGCTCAACTGTTATATGATTATACCAAAGAAGTTAAAGAAATTCCATATTTGATATTAGGAACTTGCACAGGAAATGATTTAGTTGGGTTGGATTATAACCAATTATTGCCTTATGTTTTACCCGCAGAACAACCAGAAAAAGCATTTAAAGTAATAGCAGGAGATTTCGTAACTACAGAAGATGGTACTGGAATAGTGCACATTGCACCAACTTTTGGAGCCGATGATGCTAAAGTTGCCGCCGAAGCAGGTATACCAGCAATGTTGGTTTATGATGATTTGCAAAACTTGGTTCCTTTGGTTGATTTACAAGGCAAATTTAGACCTGAGTTGCACGAGTTGGCAGGAATGTATGTTAAAAATGAATATTATCCAGATGGCGAAGCTCCAGAAAAATCTGTGGATGTTATGATAGCCATAAAATTAAAAGAAGAAAATAAAGCATTTAAGGTTGAAAAATATGAACACAGTTATCCGCATTGCTGGCGAACAGATAAGCCTGTTTTGTATTATCCACTAGATTCTTGGTTTATTAAAGTAACAGATTACCGTGATAAAATGATTGCCTTGAACAATACTATTAACTGGAAACCAGAATCTACAGGAAGTGGAAGATTTGGAAAATGGCTTGAAAATGTAAACGACTGGAATTTATCGCGTTCAAGATATTGGGGAATTCCAATTCCTATCTGGACAAGTGAAGACAGAACTGAAAATATATGCATTTCTTCAATTGAACAGTTAAAAGCAGAATGTGAAAAAGCGGTAGATGCTAATATTATGTCTATAAATCCACTAACCTTGTTTGAAGTAGGAAACATGTCTGACGAAAATTATGCACTGGTAGATTTACATAAAAACTACATGGATAAAATTACATTGGTTTCGCCAACAGGAAAGCCAATGTATAGAGAAGCCGATCTTATAGATGTTTGGTTTGATTCCGGTTCTATGCCTTATGCGCAATGGCATTATCCCTTTGAAAATAAAGAAAGTGTAGAAAATAACACGGCATTTCCTGCAGATTTTATTGCTGAAGGCGTTGACCAAACACGAGGTTGGTTTTATACACTGCACGCTATATCAACCATGGTGTTTGATTCTGTTGCCTATAAAAATGTTATTTCAAATGGTTTGGTTTTAGATAAAAATGGCCAAAAAATGTCTAAACGCCTTGGCAACACGGTTGAACCTTTCAAATGTTTAGAGCAATATAGTCCGGATGCCACAAGATGGTACATGATCACGAATGCACAACCTTGGGATAATCTTAAATTTGATGAAGACGGAATTGTAGAAGTACAAAGGAAATTTTTCGGTACGCTATATAATACTTATAACTTCTTCGCACTTTATGCCAATATTGATGGTTTCAACTTTAAAGAAGATGAAATTGAAATGTCAAAAAGACCAGAAATTGACCGATGGGTATTATCTAAACTAAATTCATTAATTAAAGATGTTGAAGAAGCATTCGAGACTTACGAACCAACAAAAGCCGGTAGATTAATACAAGATTTTGTAACGGATCAACTTTCAAACTGGTATGTTCGGTTGTGTAGAAGAAGATTTTGGAAACAAAGTACTGATGAGGTTTCAAAGCGAGATAAATTAAGTGCTTACCAAACCTTATTCACTTGTTTAGAGAAAGTTGCAATACTTTCATCACCAATAGCTCCTTTTTATATGGATCGTTTGTTTCAAGATTTAAATACAGTAACCGGAAGGCATAATGTAGAGTCTGTTCATTTAGCTGAGTTTCCAAAGGCCGACAAAACGAAAATTAATTCTGTTTTAGAAAGTCAAATGGAATTGGCTCAAAAAATAACTTCTTTAGTTCTGGGCTTGCGTAAAAAGGAAAGACTTAAAGTACGTCAACCACTTCAAAAGATAATGATCCCTACTTTAAATAGAGCTTTTTCCGAAAATATATTACATGTAAAAGATTTAATATTATCCGAAATTAATGTAAAAGAACTCGAATTATTAGATGAGGGCAGTGGTGTTTTAATAAAAAGTATAAAACCAAATTTTAAAACAATTGGTCCGAAGTATGGTAAATCTATGAAAGCAATTGCTGGAATGGTAGAGAAATTTACACAAGATGACATAGCTGCAATTGAGAAAAATGGCGGTTGGAAAGGTCAAATAACTGAAGATATTGAATTAGGTTTAGAAGATTTCGAAATAAGTGCACAAGATATACCTGGCTGGCTGGTTGCAAATGAAGGTTCTGTTACTGTAGCTTTAGATATTACCCTCAATCCACAATTAAAGTCTGAAGGCATTGCAAGAGAATTGGTAAACAGAGTTCAAAATTTGCGAAAAGAAAGCGGATTGGAAGTCACAGATTTTATTCGCCTGAACATAGATACAAACAGTGATATCCGACACGCCATCCATACAAATGAAATGTATGTCTGCAATGAGGTTTTAGCAAAAGAAATTGTTTTTACAACCTTAGAGAGTGAAGGATTGCTAACAGATTTAGAAACCGACGGCGATGCCAGAATAAGTTTGGTAAAATTAAATTGATATTTAAAAAAATATATCATTAATCTTGTAGGGACGACGATTCATCGCGTCCCTACAGGGTTTATAATTCATAGCATAAATAAGCCATTCTGTTTACAATATTCACGAATTCTTCTACCTGAAATGGACCATTAGCGTTGTCTAAATACCTTCTATATATGTGGGTATAACAAACGGCACCACCGCCTTTTTCACAGCAAACCCAACACAAGGCGCTGCACCACTTTCGGTAGTTTTTACAAACCAAAGCAGTATTGCTACAGATTATATTTGGAGTTTAAATGGCGTTTCGCAAGGTTCAAGTTTCAACAGTTTTACTTTTGATACTACAGGAAATTATACTGTAGAACTCATTGCTTACAATAATTCGCTATTGTGTGCAGATACCTTTGCCTTACAAATAATAGTTTTTGATAGTCTGGTGTACAGCATTCCCAACATATTTACGCCCAACGGTGATGGCAACAACGATTTTTTTGGCATAACAGTTAATCATCCAACACGAGTAAAATTGATAATTATAAACCTTTGGGGCAACGAAATTTTTAAGATAGATAAAAATCTTGTAGAAGGTTTTAACCCGCTTTGGGATGGAATGAGTTTTGTCGAGAAATGTTTGGATGGAACGTATTTTTATAAAATTATTTTTGAAGAAGATGAATTGGTGAAGCACGGGTTTTTGGAATTGCAAAGGTAGCTGGTAGAGACGTCGATTCATCGCAACCACTATTCCAAATATACCACAACTGAATTATAGGAACATGCTTTCAACTAGTCTAAATTTGTATAAAATAATAAGCTATGCGTAAAATATTCTTAATCCTTTTGATCTCTGTTTCCCAAATGGCTTGGGCAGATTCTCCTTTAACTTCTACTAGTTTTTATGTGAATCATGAGAACCACCCAATGGTTAAGGAAGCCTTGAAAAAGAACTTGGCAAACGAAAAAATTCTGAAATTTCTTAAAAAGAGCGATGAAGATTTGCCTACCAAATTAGCTGTGGTTTGTGCATTGGGTTGGGGACAAAATGCTGCTCAAAATGACAGTTTAATATTTAACTATTTCACTAAAGGAGGCAGTTACGAAGAGTTAACTCAAGACGAAAAAGTAGTTTACATTTATGCAGCTGCTCTCAATCATTATATGGATGTTAGAGATATTTTTTATCTATTTGGAAATGTAGAATTAGCAAATGAACAAAGAGAAAGTGCAAATTTGGTTTTTAATATAATTTATTGTCAACTCTTGCTTGATGACATGAATAAATGGTGTGAAATATACACCAGAACTCAAGATTTAAAAGGCTTTAGCGATATTGTTAGGGATATGGACACAGAAACCTTAAACAACGGTATTTATAACTATCTAGATATTTATAAAGATACGTGCAACGAATAATTCATTGAAAAAATAGTCGTTTTATTTTTAAATCAAGTTCAAAGTTTTACAATTTAGCGTCCAATTAAGGTAAAACTATTTACCTTTATCAAATGCCCGACGAACGCAAAATTTTCAGTTTACATCAGCTCGCCTTATCGGTGAAAAGGATGTTTGAAAAGCATTATGACCAATTATATTGGGTGAAAGTTGAGATGCATAAACTAAATCAATTTCCTAGTGGTCATTGTTTTCCAGAATTGGTGCAAAAGGAAAATGGTAAAATTGTAGTACAAATGAGTGCAACCATTTGGAAAACAAATTATCAGATTATAAACAAAAAATTTATTGAAATTGTAAAAGAACCTTTAAAAGAAGGCGCTAATTTGCTGGTGCAAGTACAAGTGGTTTTTAGTGAAATTTATGGTCTCAGCCTTCAAATTAAAGATATTGACCCGAGTTTTTCTTTAGGTGAACTTCACAAAGAAAGGCAAGAAACAATAGAAAAACTTGGTAGATTAGATATTTTTGACAAAAACCAAAGATTAAAGTTTCCTTTGCTTGCAAAAAGAATAGCGGTTATCTCTGCAGAATCAAGTAAAGGTTTGTTGGATTTTTATAGAATTATAAATGAAAATGTCTGGAATTATAAATTTGAAACTGAATTTTTTCAAGCTTATTTACAAGGTGATGCAGCTGCAAATTCAATAATATCTCAATTAACTCAAATTGAAAAAAGAAGAAATGATTTTGATGTTGTAGTTATTGTGAGAGGAGGTGGGGGAGAAGTTGGACTTACCTGTTATAACAATTTCGATCTTTGTAGAGCAATTGCCGAATTTCCTTTGCCAGTTTTAACCGGAATTGGACACTCAACCAACTTTACGGTTGCAGAAATGGTTGCTTTTAGAAATGCCATAACTCCCACCCAACTTGGTGAATTTTTGATCCAGAATTTTCATGATTTTAGTGTCCCAGTTCAGGAAGCTCAAAAATCAATAATCAGAATCTCAAGGCAATTACTTAATGATGTAAATAGAGAACTTCTAATGGAAATGAAAAGTTTAATAGCAAACTCCAAGGCTGGTTTACAAGAAAATCTGAATGAAATTCAAAATTTAAAAAATATCCTTAAAATATTTACCAATAATAGTTTATCTTTCAATAAAGAAGAGCTTAGAAGAATAGATTTGAACCTTCTTCAATCTTCGAAAAACATATTTAAGCAATATGAAAAGGATTTAAGTCATATCACTCAATTGGTAAAAATGAACCACCCAGAATTGCTTTTGAAAAAAGGTTATTCCATCACAACTTATAACGGAAAAATATTGAAACAAGACCAACTTCCCCCTAAAGGAAAAATTATTAAAACCATTGGTTATGGTTATGAATTAGAAAGTGAAACATTGGATAAAACAAAAAATAATGGCAGAAAAACTTAATTACACCAGTGCTTTTGAAGAACTAAAGCAAATTGTGTTAGAATTAGAAGAAGGTGAAATTTTGGTAGATGAGCTGAGTATAAAAGTAAAACGCGCAAGTGAATTGATAGATATTTGCAAGAAAAAACTTACTGAAACAGAGGAAGATGTAAACAAAATTTTAAATGAAATCGAGAAGAAATCCTAATTATTTATCTGCATATAAGTGTAATCAAGGATTTTTCAATGAGGGAATTCAATTGTAATTTTAGTACCTTTATTTTCCTCGCTTTTTGCTAAAATGAAATTATTTTTTCGTAATAATTAGGAATTGTTAAAAGCATACAAAACCTTGTTTGATATTCAATGATGGGTATTGCCAGAATGTATTATTATGAAAATCAATATTTTAAATTTTCAAGTAAAATATGCATGTCCATAATTAACTGTTCTACTTCTTTAGAGTTGGTTCCGTCATAATAACCTCTTATCCTCTTATTCTGATCTATCAAAACAAAGTTATTGGTATGAATAAAATCGCTACCTCCATCTCCCGTTTTGGCAACTTCTGATGGTTTTAATAGGAAATATGATTTGCGCGCCAATTGATATAAATCCTCTTTTTTACCTGTTAAAAATTTCCATTGTTCATCATTGGCATGCATCCATTTTGAATAAGTTTTTAGTTTTTTGGGAGTATCTGTTTCTGGATCCACACTAAAGGAAAGAATCATAATTCTTTTATCTCCATAAAATGCCTTTTGCACTTTTTGCATCTGTTTGTTCATAACAGGACAAATACTCTTGCATTCGGTGAAAAAATAATCAGCCACATATATTTTTCCTTTCAAATTTTCTGAACTAAATAAGTTTCCGTTTTGATCTGTGAACTCAAATGTCCCAATTTCATGACCTGTTCCTAATCTTAAAAGTTCGGGATCAATAACATCTTTTTCTGCAATGTCAACTGGGTTTATAATGGGTAAATCGCTTTTTTTTTGATCGGGTTTAATGATGAAATAGGTAACAACAATTCCTGAAACGAGAATGACAATTAAGAAAATTAATCTTTTCATTTTACCAGAATTAAAATCTTGTAAAGTTATTTTATTTTATTGATGTACTCTACTATTTCATTATTGTTCAAGACGTGTGTTGCATATCCTTTTTCAATTGCAGAGTTCGGCATGTAAGGTACAACTGCAACTTTAGGATCTTGGACTATTGTAATACCACCATATTTTTGAATGTGATCACAACCCAACATACCATCATTGTTAGCGCCAGATAACAAAATTGCAATTGCATTTTTTTTGTAACTTTTAGCAACCTCTTCAAAGGCTATATCAATACTTGGTCTATTGAATTTAACCCTTTCAGAAAAATCTAGTGAAAAACTGCGGTCTTCTTCAATTAATAAATGGTAATCTGCCGGACAAATATAAATTGTATTTACACCAATTTTCTCTTTATCTTCTATTTCGCTTACTTCTATTTCGGTTTTGTTTCTAAAGGTATTTTCTATACTAGAATGCGCACTGCTTTTTCTATGTAGCACAACAATCATAATTGTATTATTGTGCAATTCAAAGTTATTTAAATGTTCGAAAATAAAATCTAAACTTCCAGCAGAACCTCCAATAACAATACATTTTTGATCATCCATTTTTTCGCTAAATTAATTGAAGGTTTTACGCCAAATTTTTTCGCTTCCAAGTTGATCGTATTTATCATAAATATCAGAAAAACGAATATTTTCTCTTGAACCAAGCGCTAAAAAGCCGTGATTTGATAAACTATCATTAAACAAATTAAATACTCTATTTTGCAAATCTTTATCGAAATAGATAAGAACATTTCTACACAGAATTAAGTCGAATTCATTAAAGGAGCCATCGCTAACTAGGTTGTGAACCGAGTAAAGAACATTTTCCATTAATGTTTTATCAAAAATTACATGGTTGTATTTTGCTGTGTAATATTCTGAAAAATCCCCAGTACCTCCACTCGCATGATAGTTTTCTGTATACAATTTCATGTTAGAAAGCGGAATTTTTAATTTCTTAAAATTAGAAAGTGCTTCAGTTGAGATATCAGTGGCATAAAGCATGGATTTATATAAAAGATTTTGTTCTTTTAGCATTATCGCCATACTTAATACTTCTTCCCCAGTTGCGCAACCCGCATGCCATATTTTTATCCTCGGATTGGTAGCAATTATGGGTATTATTTTTTCTCTAAGAAATTTATAAAAAGAAGGATCACGAAACATTTCTGTTACATTTACGCTTACTTCATTAATAAAATGATCTATGTATTTAGGATCATTCCGAATTTTGAAAATTAATTCAGTATAGCCTTCAATCTGATCGAGTTTCATTAGTCTTTCAACACGTCTTCTTAGAGATGCTTTAGAATACGACTTAAAATCATACCCATAAGCACTTATTAATTCATCTAATATTTCGTGAAACTGATCTTCTGTAAACATTTTTAATATTTTGCTATAATTTCCAAAAGAATATCCATGTCAATTGGTTTGGAAACATAATCATCTGCTCCGGCCTCCAAACATCTTTCTTTGTCGCCAGTCATTGCTTGGGCTGTAACTGAAACAATAGGAGAATTTTTATGTTGAGGTAAGGCTTTTATCAGTTTTATTGCTCCATAACCATCAATTTCGGGCATCATCATGTCTAATAATATTACTCTCACTTCATTATGCATCAACCATTCTATCGCATCTTTAACTTCTAGAAATGATTTTACTTTAAAATTTCTAACTTTTAAGTTGGCTTCTAGTGCAAAAATGTTTCTAGAGTCGTCATCAATTATTAATATTTGTTCCTTTTCCATTTCTTTTATGCTCGTTTATGCGTACAACCAAACTCTTAACAATGAGAGTAATTGGTCAATATCAACAGGTTTGGTAATATAATCTGATGCCCCAGCTTTTATACATTTTTCTCTATCACCAGTCATTGCCTTTGCGGTAACTGCAATTATTGGTAATTTTCTAAGAGATGGTGTTTTACGGATGGCCTGTGCTGTTTCGTATCCGTCCATTTTTGGCATCATCATATCTAACAGCACTAAATCAATCTGCGGATTTTCTTGAAGCTTTTGCAATGCTTCTTTTCCATCCATTGCACTGATCACATTTACCCGATATGTCTCAAGAATTTTGGTTAAAGAAAAGATATTTCTAACATCATCATCTGCTATCAAAATGGTTTTATTTTCTAATATTTCTTCGAAAGTATCGCGGTGTTGCTTCATTTTATCGCCACCTTTGGTGTTGTCTTCTACTATGTGCAAAAAGAGTGAAACTTCATCTAACATTCTTTGATAAGAATGTGCAGTTTTTACAACTATCGTGTCGGCATATTTACGTATGCGCATTTCTTCTCCTTCGGATAAACTTTTACCCGTAAAAACAATTATTGGTAGGTCTTCAAATTCTTTAGAATGTTTCACGCTTTCCAAAAGATCATACGCAGACTGATCTGGGATTCCCATATCCAGTACAACACAATCTAATTCTTTATTTTTTAGCGTTTCTAGTCCTTTCTTTAAGTCTTGTTGAACTTCGGCATGTATGTCATAAGTACGAAGAAAATGGGCCAATGCAGTTGCATGCTTTTCATTGTCTTCAATAATTAATATTTTCTTTGGATGTTTGGCCAATACATGTTCTATTTTTTCAAAAACATCGTCCATTTTTTCATAAGCCAGAGGTTTTTCTATAAAATCAATGGCTCCTTTGTTCATGCCTGTTTTTTTCATTTTGTGCGAAGACATCATGTGTACAGGTATATGTTTTGTAGAAGTTTCGGCTTTCAGTAAATCTATTATTTCCCAACCGCTCATAACTGGTAATTCTACATCTAGCAATATGCCAACTGGTTTGTAGAGTTTTGCCATTGTTATAGCTTGGTCTCCTTGTACACAAGAGATTGCTTTGTAGCCTCGTTGATTGCTATATTTAACTAAAGAAAGTGCAAAATTTACATCATCTTCAACGATTAGAATTATTTTGTCTCCCGCTTTTAAATTTTTCCGGTCATCTTTTACTTGTTCCGGTGTCTTATCACTAATATAATCTGTATATAAAGGATTTGAAGAATTAATATTTTTCTCGAATATGACTTTATCATCCTTTGTTTCAATAATTTCGGCAAATTTAGTTTCTTTGATTAAAGGAGCCATTTTTTCAGAACTTTCAGTATTTAAAGGCATAAAAATGGTAAACTTACTACCATTACCTTGCTCACTTTCAACAGTAATTTCGCCACCCAGCAAACGCACCAATTCTCGTGAAATGGATAGCCCTAAACCTGTGCCGCCATATTTTCTTTTTGTTGAACCATCTTCTTGCTGAAAAGCTTCGAAAATTAGTTTCTGTTTCTCTTTACTAATTCCAATACCGTTGTCTATAACATGAAAACAATGGTAATTAGGATTAATTTTGCATGGAGCAGATTCCAATGTAATTTTTCCTTTCGGTGTGAACTTCAAAGCATTTGAAATTAGGTTTTTGATTATTTGTCCCAATTTCATTTCATCGGTTTTTAATTTAAAATCTTTAGCAGTGTTGTTAACTACCTTGAATTCTATTTCTTTTTCTTGCGCCACAGCATGAAAAAGACCATAAATCTCATCGACAAAATTAGTAATGTTTACTTCTTCCAATTCCACATCCATTTTGCCTGCTTCAATTTTGGATAGGTCTAAAATTTCATCAATCAAATGAAGAAGTCCTGAACCTGAGTTTTGAATTACTTTGGCAAATTCCATTTGCTCTTCACTAAGATTCTTAGTATGGTTTTCAGAAAGTAATCTGCTTAAAAGTAAAATTGAATTAAGAGGAGTACGCAATTCATGAGACATATTTGCCAAAAACTCCGATTTGTATTTTGTAGAAAGTTCTAATTCTTCTGCTTTTTTACGGATTTCATCATTTTTTATTGATAAATCTGATCCTCTGCGCTCCAATTCCACATTGGTTTGTTGCAATTCTTCTTGCTGAACTCTTAATTCTTCTTCAGAGGCTTGCAAGCTTTGAGATTGAGCTTCTAGTTCAGAATTCATACTTTCTAATTCAGTCTGCTGTGTTTGTAATTCTTCTGATTGAGCTTGTGTTTCTTCTAACAATTCTTCCAACTGTTCACGACTTTTTGCCGCTTTTATGGCTATCGCAACTGGCTCACTCATTTCTTGAAGTAAATTTAATTCGTCAGTAGTGAATTCATCCAATGATGCCAATTCTATAATTCCCTCTAATTGTTTGTCATAATAAAGTGGAATAAAAATTAAGTTTTTTGGCAAGGCAGAACCCAAACCACTTTGCATAATAAAATATTGTTCAGGCATTTCTACAATTTGCTTAACAACATTTTCTTTTGCCATTTTGCCCAACTGTCCTTCTAAATTCGGAATATTTTTAGGTATATTTTCTTCATTTTGTACACCTAAACTGGCTATAAATTTTAAGTTTTGACTATCATCAGTAACGTACAAGGCGCCTAATTCGTTTTCAAAAAACCTGTGTATTCCTTCCAATATATTTTTTGACAGGGTCTCTAAGTTTTTTTCGCCTCGAATACTCACGTTTATGGTATTCATTCCGTTTTGTGACCAAAGTTTGTGTTGATTTTCGGCATCATAAATTTCCAATGAATTTTTCATCGTTAATAACGCATGTCCTAATAAATCTTCCTTGCTTCTCGGGTTAATATTTACTCCAAAATTTCCTCTTCCTATTTCATTGGAGGCTTCAGAGATTATCTGGGCATTTAAGT
This sequence comes from Flavobacteriales bacterium, assembly GCA_038234235.1. Taxonomy (GTDB): domain Bacteria; phylum Bacteroidota; class Bacteroidia; order Flavobacteriales_D; family Crocinitomicaceae; genus JBBSUQ01. The sequence continues at coordinate 9,814 of JBBSUQ010000036.1, read as the reverse complement.
CAATTTTTTTAACTGCCTGCGATAAATCATAAATAACATCTCGCGCTTCAAATTTAAATTTCAGTCCGGTTTCTCCCAAGGCCAATTTGTCAGCATTGCTTTTTAATTCGGCAAGTGAATTTGTTAAACTATTGATGGTATATACAACAACTGTCAAAACTAAAAGTAGCATTAAAAGCAGCATTATTAAATTGAGATTTCTTGCACTTTTTTCTTCTTGGTAAGCCTTTTCAGTCGCTTTCCCAAGTTCTTTGAACATTTTAGCTTTCAAATTCTGTAAAGTGTAAATGATGTTGGTTGTTGATGCCCACCAATTTTCATTGCTTAAATTAACTGAATTTTTTGTGTCTGCAATGTGATTTCTTATAGTTTTTAAATAAATTTTATATTCCGGCGCATTTAAAATATTATTTAAATTAATAGCATATTTTTTAGAAGCAGTATTTATGAATTCATCTTCGTAAGACTCTAAAACATCATTCGAATTTTTAATTATCGACTGTGATGAACTATCCGTTCCATTGCTTTGTAAAAACAAGCCTAAATTGGATCTGGTAATGCCAAATCGACTAATAATAGACGTGAGAAGCTTATAGGAATAAATATCACTTTGTATGGTTTCGAATCCAGGAAGATTGTTCGGTGAAAACTTGAGTAGATTGTTGGAGCGGTTAATAATACTCGTATAAATTTCAAGACATTCTCTGGCTCTTATTTTTGATTCGTCAATTGCTTTTCTTATAGAGTCCAATCGGTCAAGTGATGAATAAGTTTCAATTAATTGAGAATTTACCTGTTCAGATGTTTTTAAATCACTCAGGGCATTATCTGTGGCTTTGCGGTCAAAAAGGAGTTCAGTTTTCTGATATTGTTTCAATAAAAATCCAACGGAAGTTCTTCTTTCTTGTTGAACATTCTCAATTAGGGAATTTAGCAATTTTGAATCATAAAACTCTTTCTGAAATATTTCTATATTTCTGAGATTTTCATTGCTAGTATTATAGGCGTTAATGCTTAATATTATTACAAAAATTATAGGAATTACAGCAAGTAAAACCAACTTGGTATTAAAAGGTATTTTTGAGAACAAATTTTTCATTCTTCTTTGTGTTTTTGTTTAATGGGTAATATAATAATAAATGTACTACCTTCGTCAAGTTTGCTCGTCGCAGTAATTAATCCGTGGTGTTTTTCTATTGATTTTTTTGCTATTGCCAAACCAATTCCTGTACCTTCAATTGAATGGCCATTGGAAAGTCTTTGAAAGACTTGAAATATTTTTTCAAGGTAAATTTCATCAAAACCAATTCCGTTGTCTTTTACTTCTAATCTGCAAAAATCACCGTCTTTTTTAACTTTTGCCGCAAAATCGCAAGAAGCTATTCTTTGACTTGTAATTTCAATTATAGGAGACTCATTTGTTTTGCTAAATTTGAGTGCGTTAGAAATTAAATTTTGTAAAATTTGTCTTAATTGAGAAGGCATTGCATCTACAATGCAAAGTTTACTGTAAATTATTTTTGCTTGCTTCTCTTGTATAACAAGTTCATAGTCACTAATAATTTGCTCTACAATTTCAGTAATATTCGTACTTTCAAAAATCGGAGCGTCTGATAATTTAGTGTAGCCCATTAAATCATCAATTAAATGAGCCATTCTATCGGCACTTGCAATAATACGTTCTATTTCTTTTTTGCCTTTCTGCTCTTCTATGAGATATCTGTCATGTATTAGGTTTGCGAATGTAAGTATTTTGCGTATTGGTTCTTTGAGATCATGAGACATTACCCAAGTAAATTGTTGTAACTCTTCATTAGAATTTTTCAATTCCCTATTTTTTATGATTAGATCTTCAGTTCTTTCGATTACCTTATGCTCCAAAGTCTCATTCATTATTTTTTGAGAATGGATATTTGTTAAAGTTCCAATCCATTTCAATATTTCATTATTTTGTTTAACTGGCACAATTTTTAAAACATGGTGTTGTAATCCTTCATTTGGAATTTGTAAAGTAACATTTTCATTAAACTCAACGCCTTTTTGAAAATCATTTATCCATTCTTGTTTCCAATTCTCACTTTTATCAATCATGCCAGGAAAATTATCTGTTCCTAGTTTATTCTCTTTCCAATAGTTATTTACATATTCAATTTTGCCTTCGGTATTTAAAGTAAATGCTATTAGGGGCATTGCTTCTAGAATAATATTCAATTCTTGAACTTTATTGGCTAATTTGTCTTGATATATTTGTTTTTCGGCAATTTCTTTTAAAAGATTATTTTTTATGTTTGCCAGTTCGGTTTTTTGTTGTGAAAAGGAATATAAAGATTTAACCCTCAGTAAAAGTAAATCTGGATCTACAGGCTTTGTTATATAGTCAATAGCTCCAGTGGCAAATCCGCGCTCAATAAATTTTTTTTCTTTGCTGGTTGCCGAAAGAAAGATAATAGGAGTATGTTTAGATTTGTTGTGTCCTAATATTATTTCAGCTACTTCAAAGCCATCCATTCCAGGCATTTGAACATCTAATATAATTAGCGAATAATTATTTTTTAATACTTTTTTAAGTGCTTCTTCGCCAGATTCCGCAGTATCGACCTCAAAATTGTTTATTTTTAAAGTGTTTTCTAAGGCGAAAATATTTTCAGGTCGGTCATCAACGATTAGAATCATATTTATTTTTGAACTAACTGAAAAGTATGATTAGAATTAAGCTTTTTACTAAAGATTTGTTTCAATTTTTCAGAAAGAAATATAAGATTGCTGGGTTTAGAGAAAAACATGTTGGCTCCACTTTCTCTAGATTTTTCAATATCAAAATGATTGTTAGATGTGGTGTAAATGACTACCGCAATGTTTTTCAGTTTTTCTTCTTCTTTTAAAATTTTCAAAAAATCAAATCCTCCCATTTGAGGCATGTTCAAGTCGAGAAATATTAAATCTGGTAAATTTTGAGTTTCTTTTAAATATTTAAGACCAGAAATTCCATTTTCAGCAGTAACCAAAGAAATTCCTAACTCGAGCTCATCCAATATTGACTCGAAAAATAAATGATCATCGTAATCATCGTCAATCAGCAATACATTTTTTACCATTCTGTTTAAATTAAAAAACGTTATTATATAACAGTTAACCTGCGAAAATAATGATGATTTATAAATTAAATGGGCTTCAATTTTATAAAGAATGTTAAAGAAAATACTTTTTTTATTCTTAGTGAGTCAAATTTTCAAAATCGTCATTCGTATTTGCAGTTATGAAATGGACTAAAATTCTTTTTGGTGATGCAGAAGTTTCTTTTATTCAATTTCTAAAGTGAGCAATGAGAAGTTTGATTTGTTGTAATTTATTGAAAATGCTTCAATCAGTTCTTCGATTTTCAATTTTCTTGTTTCTTGAGCACAATTAGCAATTATAATTAATTTTTCAGTTAAGTCTTGCATTTCAATTGAAGAAAGTGAGGAATAATTTATATTTCCCAAAAACAATTGGTCTCCAACGGCAATTGGAATTAAATAGTTCTGATATGTAGAGAGATCATCGCTAATCATTACTGGTTTGGAAATCAAAAGTATCTGCTTGTTATCGTGTTCTATCTCATCGATAAAATTTTGAGTTTTCGGAATGTTAACTTTAATTTTTTTAATTACAATTATTCCGGTATTTATTCCAGCAAAGGTTAGGGTTTGGCCTTCAAGATTAATACCGCAAAATCCGATATCAAAATGAGACAAACCCGATTTGGATTTAGTTTCTTCTAAATTTTCTAAACGTTTTATGGAATAGTTTAGGGCTTCTGCCGGAGAATTTATGCCTCTATTTCCCAATCCTTCACCTATTATTTTTTTTACGGTATAAAGTTTCCATTTCGAATTTAAACCTTGAGATTTTACATCGATAAAACACAACAATTTTATATTTTGAGTTTTTTTACCGTAAATTGTTGTATTTGCTTGACCAATAAAAATGCCTGTAGAATGTTCTAAATTTTTATTTTTATAAAATGCTAAATTTGGAAAAATATCAGTTTCGCGGCTTATTTGACTGCCTTGCATTTTTTCAAGAACGTCTATAAATCCTCCTGTCTTCTTAACTTCCTCTTTCATTCCGTTAATTTCTGTTCGCTGAATGGCATTCTGGAAATTTATATCGTCATTTGTTTTGACAAGATTGTCATAAGCTTCTTGCAAAAAAATATTTTTATCTCTTTGACTTATAATTTGTTGTTTAAAGTTTTTATTTTTAAAATGGATAATTTCTCTGTATTTGTATGTCATCACAATACTTAAAGAAAGTATTTCTATCGTAGAGCAAATTTTTAAGGCATTATCAGAAAGTTCGGTGTGTTTTATAATTCCGAAATTACCTAGTATAAAAATTACAGCTCCAAGTAATAATATGTTGAAAGCAAGAATAAAGAAAATAGTAACCTTATATGAATTTTTAAGGGTAATATAAATCAATAGATTTACGAGCAATAAACCAACAAATGCAAAAATATTTATAATTGGAAAACTAATTTCATAAAGAAAGCCATCAAACAAAGAGAAAATTGTTACAATTAAATTAAACAAAACAAATATTTGGAGACGGACAGTTGCTTTTGGAAATCTTTTTGGAAATTCTAAATATTTCATTCCATACACAAGACAAAGCATAGAGCTGAAGCCTGCTGCAAATAAAAGTAGGTGATTTGAAAGCCAACTATTATTGGGAAAAATATATTGATGAAGGTAACCGTCTATCGCAAATTGAGTTATAAATAATGCAAAAGAATAAAGTGAATAAATTAAAAACAATTTTTTCTTTAAAATGAAATACAATGAAATGAAAAGTATTACAACCAACATTAAAATTCCGAAGTAGCCGCCATTTAGAAATTCGCTTCTGGCAAAAGTCTCAAAATACTGATCTTCAGAATAAAATATGGTTGGTACAGTTAGCATTTCACCATCGCTTTCCAAGAGAATTAAATATTCTTTTTCTTCATCAAAATCAATTGAAAGCCCGAAATATGGGTTTTTATTTTTTATTTGTCTTTCAGAAAAGTCAAAGTCATCGCCATTTCGCAAAGTTTTTATAATTCGTTTATTTTCTATTTGAAAAAGAATTACTTTATTGGTTATTGCTCTACCGGTTGTGAAATAGAAAAATTTGTGTCGCGAATGGTTTACAATTTTTAAATGTAAATAAAACCGTGCATTGGTAAAGCCCATATTTGCCAAGTCTTCTTCCATGGCAATTGAATCAAGACGTGATTTAAAATAAAAGTTAGAATTTACACTTTTTGTTCGATCTATCTTTATGCTCAATCCTTTTGATAATGATTTACCAAGATTGTCTTCATTTAATTCAATTGCATTTTGGGCAAATGAGCAAAAGGAAGAGAATAAAAATATAATGCTAATAAATTTCATTAAATAAAATCAATTGAGTTATCCAAATATAAAATAAATATACTTATTTCAGTCTGGTTGTAAGTCATTGTTATACATTTCTTTATCAACTAGCTCAAGCTCTTTAAAAAAATTCTCACCATAAGCTCTGATAAGTGGGGTTTTTAAAAAGCGAAATACGGGAACATTCAAACTTTCACCGCATGCACATGCCGGTTCGCAAATTTTCCATTCTTCATAATTCAATGCTTCATATTCGTTAATGGTTTTAGTACGAATTGGATATAAATGACAAGAAATAGGTTTTAAAAATTCAGTTTTACCTTCTTGATGTGCTTTTTCAATTGAGCATTTTGTTATACCGTTTTCATCAAAGAATACAAAAGCACATTCTTTGCCATTTACCAAGGTTGTAACTGGTTGGTTGCTAGAATCCATGTAAAAAACTCCATTTTTCTCAATTTCTAAAATTCCCTCAGGTCTCATAAAAGGTTTTATGTTTTCTAAATCGTCTTCTAGAATATCAATTTCTTCAAAAGTTAAAGGTGCACCTGAGTCTCCTTCTACGCAACAAGCGCCTTTACAGGCAGTGAGGTCACAAACAAATTTTTTTTCGAAAATTTCAGTCGAAATTATTTTATCGCCAATTTCTATAAGCATTTAACAAAGATAGAAGTAATTTTTTACCAGTTTGAGAAATTGAGTTTAATGAAAGTTTCAGGTTATTTGCTTCAATTTTAAAGAATTTAAAAGTAAAGACAGATTGTAACTCAGAAGTTCATGGCAAAATTTCGGTTAAGAATTTTTAGTGCAAATTGCAAGAAATTTAAAAATTTTTAGCACATTTATGATCTCATGAAACTACATAATTCTTAACTTCTAACATGAATTTAAACTTACTATTTATTTGTAATTTCTTAATCTCTATTTCTGAAAATAGAATTACTCCTGAATATCCTAACTGGCTATATTGGTTTGGTATGTTTTTGCCTTTTATATTAGTTTTTGGGTATATTTTTTATTTAAATCTCTTTCAAAAAGATTCAGATTCTCCAAAGCTACGCACCTTTTTAAGGAGTAAAAAAACTATTTGGTGCCACATTCACTTAGCTTTTGCTGCAGAAATGTTGCATCGCGAACTTACTCAAAACAAAGCCAAGTCAATTTTCATAAGAAAATACATGCTAAAAAATTATCCGCATTTAAATTCAGAATTTCATTTGTATCTGGCTGATTATAGCAGAGAATTTGTAGATAGAAATCAGATGATAAATTGGATCAAAAAAGAGAATGTTTCTATTGAAAAGCGGATAACATTACTTACTTTTTTAAAAGATATTTGTCTGATTGATGGCGAAATGATTTATGATGAATATAGATTTTTATTAAAAATAGGTCAATTATTAAGTGTGCCTGATTTAGAAATTAAAAAGATTACAAAAGATTACATAGAACAACAGAAACAGAGAAGTAAAAAAATTAATCTCACCCACACTGGAGTTAAATCAGCCCGCAGAAAAGCTTTGCAGGTTTTAGAGTTAATTGAACCTTATAATAAAACCGAGCTAAAATCTCAATATAGAAAATTAGTTAAACTCAATCATCCTGATAAATTAGTTGCTAAAGATGATTTTCATTTAAAATCAGCGAGAGAACGTTTCATTGAAATACAGGAAGCTTATGAGCTCTTGAATGCGGGTTTTTAAAGTAATTTTTGATAAATTTTAAACATTATTCGTGAACCGACAATATTAAAGTTTCATGTAAATTTTGTAAATTGAATTATTAAACATATATTTGCATCGTTAAAAATTATTTAAACACAAAACGAGGGGACGAAAGTCCCCTCTTTTTATCTCTATGATTACGAAGAAAAAGGTAATGGAACTTATTGATGAACGCATCGCTGAAATAAACGATGGGATTTTTGTTGTTGAATTAAAAATTTCTTCAACAAACGTTATTAAGGTCGAGATAGATAAAAATGAAGGCAATGTAACTGTTGATGATTGCATTCGTGTTTCTAGAAATGTAGAACACAATCTTGACAGGGAAGAACAAGATTTTGCATTGAGTGTTTCTTCAGCTGGTCTTGACAAACCGCTTCGGGTTACACAGCAATTTATAAAAAATGTTGGCAGAGATGTAGACGTGGTTTTAAATGATGGAAAAGAAATAACAGGACTTTTAACACAGGCAAATGCCGAAAAAATTACTGTGCAAACTTCATCAAAAGAAAAGATAGAAGGTAAAAAGAAAAAAGAACTCGTTGTGCAAGACCACGTTTTGCCAATGAATACAATAAAAGAAACAAAAATTGTTATTTCATTTAAATAAAAAAGTGCAATGAATAGCCTCGATTTAGTAGACTCATTTTCAGAGTTTAAAGAATTAAAAAACATCGATAGACAAACGATGCAACATGTATTGGAAGATGTGTTCCGATCTATGCTTAAAAAGAAATTTAATACAGATGAACACATTGATGTCATCGTAAATATTGATAAAGGTGATGTGCAAATTTTCTTAAATAAAGAAATTGTTGCCGATGGAGAAGTTGAAGATCCAAATATGGAAATTGCATATTCAGAAGCTATCCTTGTTGAGCCAGATTTTGAAATAGGTGAGGAGGTAACTGAAGAGTTTAAATTTAACGATTTTGGTCGTAGAAATATATTGTCACTTAGACAAAACCTTATTTCTCGTATCATGGAACTTGAAAAAGACAACCTTTATAAAGTTTACAAAGAACGTATTGGAGAAATTGTTACAGGCGAAGTTTATCAAGTTTGGAAAAAAGAGATTATGGTTATTGACGATGAAGGAAACGAATTGTTATTGCCGAAATCAGAACAAATTCCTTCAGATTATTTCAAAAAAGGAGAAACAGTTCGTGCAGTTGTTGCCAAAGTGGATATGCGAAACAGCAGTCCCGTTATTATACTTTCGCGTACAGCTCCAGAATTTTTAGAGCGTTTGTTTGAGCTTGAAGTTCCAGAAGTTTTTGATGGGTTAATTACCATTAAAAGAATTGTTAGAGAGCCAGGTGAAAGAGCAAAAGTAGCTGTGGAATCTTATGATGATAGAATTGATCCAGTTGGAGCTTGTGTTGGAATGAAAGGTTCACGTATACACGGAATTGTTAGAGAGTTGCGAAATGAGAATATTGATGTTATCAATTATACCAGCAATCCTCAGTTGTTTATTCAAAGAGCTTTGTCTCCAGCTAAGATAACTAATATTGAAATCTTGGAAGAAGAGAAAAAAGCGCATGTTTACTTAAAACCAGATCAAGTTTCTTTGGCAATTGGTAGAGGTGGCCACAATATAAAATTAGCTGGAAGATTATCTGGTTATGAAATAGATGTATACAGAGATGGTGAAATAGATGTTGAAGATGTTGATTTGGAAGAATTTGCAGACGAAATTGATAGCTGGATTATTGATGAATTGAAAGCTATTGGATGTGATTCAGCAAAATCTGTTTTGGAAATTAGTGTTGCAGATTTGGTGCAAAGAACAGACTTAGAAGAGGAAACAATTCAAGAAGTATTCAAAATTCTTCGCTCTGAATTCGAATAATTCATTAACAAACCTTACCTTAGTCAGCTAAATTAAATAAATTAAAAAAATAAAAGAGGACGCATAAGTTTATGGCCGGAAAACCAATAAGATTAGGAAAAGCAGCTGGTGAGTTGAATGTAGGTATCGCTACTTTAGTAGATTTTTTAGCTTCTAAAGGGATAAAAGTAGATTCTAGTTTAAATACCAAACTGGAGGGTGAGCACATGGATTTGCTTCGCACCCGTTTTTCTGATGATCAAACTTTAAAGGAACAATCTAAATTAACTACTGTAAGTCGTGAAAAAAGAGAAACAATTTCTTTAAGACCAGTAAAAAATGAAGAGCCCGAAAGGCCAAAGCAAGAGGTGATACCAGTTGCAGAAGTTCCTGAAAAAATAGAGCCAATTGTAGCACCTAAAGTTGAAAAACCAGTTGAAAAGCCAGTTGAAAAACTAGTTGAGCAGAAAATAGAGTCAAAGCTTGAGGAAAAAGTTGTTGAATCAGTTGAGCAAAAACCAACCGAATTAAAAACCGAAACCGTTTCTGAAGCTAAAAAAGAAAATATTGCTCCTGAAAATAAAGAAGCAGACGGACTTAAAGTTTCAGTGGTAGGTAAAATTGATTTGGATGCACTCAATACAAAAACACGACCTGATAAGAAAACAGCAGAAGAAAAACATATAGAACGTACAAAAAAAACTACTGAAAAACCAGCAGAAAAATCGTTTACACCAACACCAAAAGTTCCTATTCAAGAAAAAAATCCTGAAACGGAAGTAAAGCGAACAATTCCCGAACCAATAGAAACCATTCGTGTGGAGTCTAAAAAACTTGCGGGTCCTACAGTTATTGGT
>JBBSUQ010000035.1:0-22807 GCA_038234235.1 Flavobacteriales bacterium | reverse complement strand
CCTCCCACACAAGAAATTACAATTCAAAAGGTGTTCTAATTAAGTAAATTAGCATTTTTAAATTAAAATTTGCGGTATTTACTATTTAAATTTTTTTCGTCTCTAATATTTATTCTAGAAATCCATCAATCTCCAAAAATCCGTAAGGCTCACATTTCGACGCCGCTCAATGACCGCATTTCGACCAATGCTCAATTACCGCCTTCCTTCTCAAGTCCGTCAGTCCCAACACCCTGATATTCCAAAATCAAAAACCCAAAAGCCGGAAGGCTGGCCAAATTCTCTCCATCTGTAACAATCATAAAATGTCCAGCCTGAGGAAAAGCGATTAAGTTTTCTTTGTTTTTTAACCAAATCAGCTTGTCATTTATTCCGTGTATGATTGTTGCGTTTTGCAAATTGTAATTTTTCCAATTGCGCAAGATGCCAAAAGCCCAAGTTATGAATGTTTTGTTGGTGTCTTTGAGCATTGCTTTCAATAAATTTTTATTTGCCTGTTGTTTCACGCCAAAAAACCAATAGACTAGAAAATTTGTTTGACGAAATAAAAAAGTTGGAATAATTTTATGGATATACGCATTCAATCCAAATTTAAGTAGCGGATTAATTTTGGTAAAAGGAGTTAATGTAGAAATGAGAATTAGTTTTTTTGGTGAACGTATTTTTGTAAATTCTTGTGCAACAATTCCGCCGAATGAAACCCCCAAAACTGAATAGGAATCTTCTAAAATATTTTCTTTGAACAACCGGTTAGAGTAAGCTTTAATAGTTTCTTTCTTTTTGGGAATAAGCCAAGGAATAAATACAAGCTCAAAAGCTTCTGGACGAAAATTTGAAAAAGCCCGCTCATCAACTCCTAATCCACTGACACAATATAATTTTTCTTTCTGCAATTTATTGAACTTGTAAAGAACAAGAAAAGTAAGTATTTTTTTGTAAGTTGGAACACAATTTTAGCAGTAATTTACCTAGCCCGGGGAGAAATGGCAGCGAGCTGAAGTTGAACAGGGCAATGAAGCCAAAATTAATTGCGACAAAAGAAGCACATTGATTTTGACTGAATGCCGTGTAAAATGAAGCGACTAAAATGCATGACCGGAGTTTTGCTCCCCTAAAAAAAGACCAAAAAACCACAAAAAACACGTCTTGCCTCTTGCCTCTAAATCTATCCAATCAACCCAAAAAGCCGAAAGGCTCACATTTCGACTCCGCTCAATGACCGCCTTCCTTCTCAAGTCCGTCAGTCCCAACATCTGCAATCTGCCAATCTGCCAATCTGCAATCTGCAATTTTCAAATCTGCAATCCAATCCAACACAATATTCCCGAAGATCCACAGTTATTTCCCTTGAAAATTAATTACTACTACCAATTGCACACGATAATCAGTAAGAAATGAATAAATTCGCAACTGCATTTGAAAAAATATATGGATAACGAAATAAACACTTTCAAAAAAGAACGACAAAATCTGTTTGTATTTATTTACAGAAAAAGAATGCCGATTTTAATTGTAACGGCAGCAGCGGCTATTGTGGCGGTAATTGCAACCTTGCTCATGACGCCAATATACCGCTCAACAGCAATTGTTTTTCCGGCGGCAACAAGTACAGTTTCGTTCTCGGAACAACGTAATGCCAAAGCATCTTCAATGGATATTGGTGAAGAAGAACAAACCGAACAGTTGGTGCAAATTCTACAATCTTCGAGAATTAGAGATAAAATAATAGAGAGATATAATTTGAGAGAACATTATGATCTTGCAAAAGATGAAACCAATCTCAATTTTAAACTTGTTAATGAATACAACGGACATTTTTTCTTTGTGCGCACTCGTTATGGTTCCATACAGATTGATGTGCTTGATAAAGACCCCGTGCTTGCAGCCGACATGGCGAATGCAATTGTAGATTTGATTGACACAGTGAAAAACAACATGATTTACGAACGTACTTTGCCAGCTTATGAAACGAATTTGCGTAAAAAAGATCAAATGGAAAAGGAGCGAAAAATTATTTTAGATAAACTAGATAGTTTGGGTTCTCTTGGTGTAATTTCTTTGGATGGAAGAACTACTTTGTACCAAGCTTATGTAGACTCTAAAAATGAGGTTGACAGAAAAGAATTGAAAGAGAAAATTGATATAAATTTAAAACATGGCGCTGAGTTTGACGGACTTGAATTTATAAGAAATGAAAAAATTATTAAACTAGAAGATTTTAGAATCTCGTATGAACAAGCAGAGTCTGATGCTAACACGCAGTTTACCCATAAATTTGTTGTAGAAAAAGCTGTAGTGGCCGATAAAAAAGACAAGCCCAAGCGAATGATAATTGTATTGCTGGTTTCCTTGGGAACTTTTGTTTTTATGATATTTTTATTGCTGCTTACGGATAAATACAAGGAAATAAAAATAGCAGCATAAGTGCAAGCAATTCGGTCAAATGTTTTGTTGTATGGCTTAGGCGCATGTTATGTGGCTTTTTGTGTATATGCTCTTTTTACGGATCAATCTTATCTTACGCTTGCATCTTTCGGTTTATTATTATTGTTAAGTGGAATTTTCTTTACGGAAGAAACTTTTATGTTTGTGCTCTTTTGCACACCAATATCAATAAATATTGAAGAATACACCGATAGTTTCGGACTTTATTTGCCCACAGAACCTCTGCTTTTCGGAATTATGCTCATTACAATATTGATTTACATTAAAAACGGAAGCCAGTATAAATTCATTTTTAAATCTCCCATTTTATGGGCAATAGGTTTGTATCTTTTTTGGATGCTAATTACCACCATCACAAGTACTCATCCTTTAGCCTCAGTCAAGTTTTTGGTGGCAAGAATGTGGTTTATTATTCCAATTTTTATGCTTGGAACAATCATATTTTTAGATAGAAAAAAAATAATAGCTTTTGTATGGTTGTTTTGTATAGGAATGGTCATAGCAATGATGTACACACTAGTTGTACACGCTGGCTACCGATTCGGTGAAAAAGAAAGTCATTGGGTTATGTGGCCGTTTTTTAAAGATCATACAATTTATGGAGCCATTGTGGCGCTGATTTTTCCTTTGCTTTGCGGTCTTTATTTTTCGAAAAAACATGCCCCATTGGTTCAGTTTGTACTCATAGGATTTATCTTACTAAATTTAATAGCGCTTTATTTCTCATATACCCGTGCGGCACAACTAAGTTTGGTTGCAGCCGGAATGGTGCTTCTTGTTGTTCGTTTGCGCATTAAATTTGCATATATTGCAACGGCTACTGTATTGCTTTCCGTTTTTCTATTTTTTTATTGGCAGAATATTCAAATGGAAATGGGTAGAAATAAATCTGAACACACAACAGAAAATTTTACTGAAAGAATTGAAAGTGCGACAAATATTTCAACAGATGCATCAAATTTAGAAAGACTTAATAGATGGACTTCGGCCATTGATATGTTTAAAGAACGCCCAATAATGGGATTTGGACCAGGAACTTATGCTTTTGAATATGCTCGATTTCAAAGACCTGAAAACATTACTATTATTTCAACAAATTTTGGCAATGGGGGTAATGCTCATAGCGAATTTTTAGGTCCGCTTGCTGAGATGGGTATTTTAGGTATGTTGGCAATGATTTGTATTGTTATTGCCATTTTTTGGAAAGGTTTTACGCTCTACCAAAAATGGCCATCTGCAGATAAAGAAATGAAAACGCTAATTCTCGCCATGAATTTGGCTTTGGTGACTTATTTTGTACATGCTTTTTTAAACAATTTTTTAGATACCGACAAAGCCGCCGTTCCTATTTGGTCTATGTGTGCAATATTTATTGCTCTAGAATACAAATTAAAAAACGGGAAAACAGATTTTGAATCTAAAACTATTTCATCAAAAGAATAGTATTTCTTAGAAATCCGATAAATTTCTTTTATTTTGTACCGTGCACGAAAAAATAGCAATATCTGGTATTATTCAGGAATTAATTCTTGATGCAACACGCTATAATGCCAAAGATGCACTTGTAAATATCAACTGGAAAAAAGCCATTAACGTTAGTTCGAGCTATATTTTTGGGGTTGATAATCTGATTTTAGAAAATTCTCGTGAACTCAAAGCGCTTATAAAACAAGATGAACTTTTTATAAGAGAAATTGGCAATGCTACTCTCTGTTTGGGGATTGGGAAGGTGATAATTTTAAGAAACGAATTGGAAATTGAAGCACCATTATTATTGGTTCCAGTAAGCCATAAGTTTTCTAAAATAAATAACAATTTCCAGATTGAATTTTTATACGAAGATTTTTTTAGAAATCCATTTTTGGAAAAAGAATATCCAGAATTAGAACTTGAAAATGTTAATCTTGAAAATATTTTAGATTTTCTTTTAAACACATCCGTTCATAAATTTGAGACAATATTTGTTTTAGACAATTTTCATTATCACCGCAAGGCTGTACTACATGATCTTTCGCAGATAGAAAAAACAAGCCTTTCTAAAAACTTATCACAACTTTTGGACCATGCACTTGCACCCATTTTTGAGTCTGTTGCTCCGCTTGAAAATTTATACAATCCGCTTTCTCCAGAACAAGAATCTGTGCTCAACAATGCAATGAATAACAATATTGCAATTCAGGGCCCTCCTGGAACTGGCAAATCGCAATTGATAAGTGAGTTGGTTTTGCAAAATCTTAGCTTGGGTAGAAACGTGGCAGTTGTTTCAGAGAAAAGAGCTGCGCTTTCGGTGATTTACGATAAAATGAAAGCTGTAAATCTAGATCAGTTTTGTTTTATATTTCAAGCCAATCAAAACAATAAATATTTCATCGAAAGCTTAAGAAAAACATGGAAATTTATAGAAGAATCTACCTTTGCAAAAGATAAGATAAATACAAATTTAAAACAGCAAATAGAAAACCTGCAACTCAATTTATCTCTTTACAATAAACCAGGTTTAATTGGCGGACTTTCTTACAGAGATTTCATGGAACGATTTTCTTCGGCCGCCGAACACAATGCAACTTACGAAAGCAACATACCCGAATTAATTGAAGTTTTAAAGAATGAAAACGCACTTAAACTAATTTATGTAAATGATTTAAATAGCGTTTTAAGGTTTTTACCAAAAGTGAGTTTAAGTTCAAACAATCTAAAGAAAATTTCGGATTCATTTATCAATTTAAAACAGATTTTCATTGAAGTAGAAAAGATTTTAAACATTTGCGGTAATTCAGGATTTATACAAGATAATTTTTTGAACCTGAAAAATATTGAGGTCTTGAAACGTTTGGCAATCTGGGCACGAATAAAAATCAATGCGAAGCATAGAAATTATGATCATTTGTTACAAGAAAAAAACAGAAAATCATTTTTAAAATTATTTAAAGAATTTAAGAATCTTGAAGCAGAAAAATCAAAAATTGATTTACTTGAAAATAAATGGAACGAAATACCGAGCAAGGCAGATTTAGATTTGTTAATTGGTCTTAATTCTAAATCTTGGTGGCAAAACAGAAAACTAAAAAAATATTTTGAAGAAAAATTAAAGAATTCATTGTTCGATTTAAATATCATTCAATCAGAATTAACTGAAATACACACTTACAGAGAAGATAAACAAAAACTAGATAAAAAATTCGCAATTCTAGGAGTGGAAAATGAAACTGCAAATATTTATGAATTGCATGTGGTTTTAACGACATCAAATATTTTTTCAGATGAAAAATTAGATAATTCATTAGCAGAATTGCTGAATGAAAACATTAAAGAAATTGACTTGCTAAATGATTTTTTTAAAACATATTTTACCTGCACAGAAGAACAAGATTTAAAAGACTTATCGACGGTTTTTCAAAGTAAAGTTACTTCTTTGTTGAAAAATAAAAATCTACTTTCTGACTTGGATTCCCTTCAACCGAGTAAGTTTTTCTCGAAAAACAGTTATGAAGAACTCTTACAATCATCTGTGCAAAATGCTTGGATTGATTTTAAAGGGACTTTTCCTCAGTTGGCGGCTAAAACACCTTCTCAGCTTTTGCCTCAGATAAATGAATTATTACTAGAACAAAAAACTGTAGGGGAAACGTTAATTCACGAAATTTTAAATCAACAAATTCAAAAATTTCAAGATGCACATAAAATTATTCAACAAGAAAACCGGAAACTTTCGCTAGAACAAAAAGAACTGCGCAAAACACTAAAAAATGGCAAGCGAATTTTAATTAAAGAATTCGGAAAGAAAACAAGACATCAAAGCATTAGAAATCTTTATCAATCTGATGCTCGGTTGTGGATTGAAATTTTAATACCTATAACTTTAGCCAATCCTGAGCAAATCTGTGAAAGTTTTCCTTTGCAAAATAATTTATTTGAACAACTAATCTTTGATGAGGCAAGTCAAATTCCATTATACAAAGCAGTTCCAGTTATTCAGCGGGCTAAAAAATACTCATTGGCTGGTGATTCTCAACAAATGGGAATTCAACAATATTTTGAATCGGGGAGTGCCGATTTACAAGATTTACTTCATCAAGCAAGTTATACTTTGCCACAGTTTAGTTTAAATGAACATTATCGAAGCGCACATCCAGCCTTGATTGCTTTTTCGAATAAATATTTTTATGGTGACAAACTTTTGCCTTTTCCAAGTGCCGATGCAGAAAAACAACCCATAGTTTTTACTAAAATAGAAAATGGTATTTATGAAAATCGAGCAAATATAATTGAAGCAAAAGCTGTTGCTAAAATTTTCACTGAATTATTACAAAACGATGTAAATGTAGGTTTGGTCGCTTTTTCAGAAACTCAATTGTCTGCCATTTTAAATGAAATTGAACCAAACTTTTTAGAAATTTTAGAAAAAAAGTTGGACGATAATTCTGCGTTTGCCAAAGCACTAGAAAACGTTCAAGGCGATGAATGTGATGTTTTACTAATCTCATTTGGTTATGGTAAAAATCAGGAAGGAAAATTCTTAATGAAATTTGGTCCGCTTAATATGGAATCGGGCGCAAAAAGATTAAACGTTCTGTTTTCTAGAGCTCGAAAGCAAATTCATTTTGTAGCATCTGTGGATTACAAAGATTTTAATATTTCTAAAAATGAATCGGTGGAATTGCTAAGACACTTTTTTAGATCGCTACCGGACACTCAAATATTTGACAAAAACGAAAATTTTCCTACAGATCAAGAAGTTAAATTGCCTTTTACAAATATTGAGTATTCAATTGAAGGCAAAACAATTCATTTACCAGCAGCTCCGTTTAATTTTGCCAACGCGCATCAATTACTCCATGTTGTAAGAGTTTTACGCAGTAAGAATTGGATAATTGATTTTTCTTAAAGAATATTTTACTCATACTTTAGCACCAATTTTCGCCAATCAACTTGTCTGGCTACAAGTACATATTTATATTTGGAACACATTTTTGGAAATTAAAACAATTATAAATTATGGAACATATTGAAAATGATACAAAGCTTATTATTCAGGCGGTGAATGGAGAAAAGGAAATTATTGACAGCTTTAGTCTTAGTTCTGGCGGCACATTTCTTTTACAAATTCAAGTTTCAGGAGCAATTCAAGGATTTGACGAAGTTGAAATAGGCATTTATTCTCAAAACAATTTGCCACTTTGTCCGCTAGGGCAATTGGTTGTTAATAGAATTCCGAAAAGTAATTTTTTAATGAGTGATGATCTTATAACCATGGGCGTTTGTGCACCCGGCAGAGAATCTTCCTTCGGACATACAACTTTTTTCACCGAAGACAATGCTTCACCAGATATTCATCTTAATTTTCAAGTAACCTCAGAATTTTGGAAAGATAATTACGGAGATTTAAAAGAAGATCAATTACTATGTATGTTAACCGGTATTGACAGTTGGGGTGATAATAAAACATTTATGAGAGGAGTTCCTGTTTTAACATTAACACCATAATATACTTCTATAGAAATCTTAAATCAAAAAAAGGTTCTGAAAAAAATCAGAACCTTTTAAAATTGTGTGGTTGGGTTTTAAATTTATTGAATTCTTCCAGCCTTAAGTTCTTCGCCGTACCATTCTCTATATAAATCGAAATAACTTTTAGTTTCCATTACAATTACCCCTCCAAGCGTATCGCCATATTTAGCTGGTAAACCTCCTGTATATGCTTTTAGTCTTGCAATTGCCGCACTCGGAATTGGATACAATGCAGTGGTTTTTACGCCATCCATGTAATATATCATGTCTCCCTTGCGTGCACCACGAAAAACCAATTCGCCATCTTCAGAGATTTTAATTTCTGGGCTCATGCTTGCCACAAGTTTACCAATGTTTGAGCGTAGAGCGCTTTCTCCAATTGTTTTGGCATTGAGTTCAGGCACTGGCAAATCTCCATTTATTAATCGAATACGAGTTTCATCCTCGGCAACAACGGTAGTAGAAAGCACATTCAGTACGCCTCCATTAAACTTAATATCACCCAAATTCGCATAAGAATCTATTGGCACATTTACATCAATGTTGGTCATTGTGTCGCCCATGTACAAGATATTTAAAATATAATTTCCCGTAGGAATTGCGGTTATACGAAACCTGCCATCTAAATCTGTTTTGGCATTGTAAACGGATCCGCTACCGTTATCAATGATAAATACCCTCGCATCAACAACGGGAGCTTTTGTTTCATTGTTTTCTACTACTGCACCAATAACGTCTCCAGTGCTTTGTTGACTGTAAGCCCAACTACTAAAGGCAAGTACAGTGAAAGTGATGATTTTTTTCATGATTTTAAAATTTAATTATTTAATTAATGAATTCTTGATATAGAGATGCAGTATCTTTTGATATTCCATAAAAATTATTTCTATTAACATTTTTATTCGACAGAAATGAAAATAATTTTGAATTGGATAATAAGATATACTACAGTTAAGTTTTATGGTCAATTATCTGACTGATAATTTTTTAATTGGTTTATTATAGATCTTATAAAATATTTATATGAATTGTTTTAATCGAAAAATATAAGTAATTTTACTTTGATGATTAATATTTTGGCTATGAGATTTATACTGTTATTACTATTATTCGGTTTAACATTTACCGCTTGTCAGAAGAAGAAAAAAGACAGAGAAGATTTAGCCGTTGTTGCTTCAGATAATGCTTCGGCCGAAAATAGTTTCAACGATATTAAAACAATGTCTGATGAAGCTGCAAAAGGTGAAAATAATTTTAAATCTTTTGATGCTTCTTGTGTAACTATAACTTACGACACGCTACCAACTAGCAAATTAATCACTGTTGATTTTGGAACTGTTAATTGCTTATGTCAAGATGGAAAAAATAGAAGAGGAAAAGTTAAAATTAGTTATACTGGAACTTATAATCAAGCGGGAAATATTATAGTTACGAGCACGGAAAATTATTTTGTGAATGACAATAAGATTGAAGGCACTAAAACCGCAACTAATATTTCTACAGAATCTTACTCAGTTGTTACAAGTGGAACAATCACCAAAACGGATGGCGGCGTAATTACTTGGCAGGCCGACAAAACCAGAACACGAATTGCAGGAATGAGCACCTTATTTAATTGGTTTGATGATGTTTATGAATTTAGAGGTACTGCCTCCGGTACGTCTTCTAATGGAACTACATTCAGTATTTCTACTATAACTTCTCTGAATGTTCTTATTGGTTGTGGATATATTCGTTCTGGGAAACTGAAAATTATTCGCAATGGAAGCAAAGAAGCAACTTTAGACTATGGCGACGGATCTTGCGATAACAAAGCAATGCTAACAATAGGCAACAAGACATCAGAAATAGCACTCCATAGTTGGTAAAAGCCCAAATAATTATATAAGTATAAACTGATGTTTATTAATTGAATGTCAGTTTTTTATTTTTAATAATTTTGTAAATCTTACGAGATAAAATTATACAGACCTTACTTCTTAAAAAACTGCGGACTAGCTTCTTCCATCGGCGCCATGTACTTTTTAAGATTTTGCTCGTCATTTTTATTTAAAATCATCAACATATTGTCAGATTCTACAACAATGTGATCGTTCAAGCCTTCTATTAACGCCAACTTTCCGCTTGGTAAATTCACAATACAATTTGAAGAATTCAGCATATAAACATTGTCACCAATTACTGCATTGCCGTTGTAATCTTTTTCTAAATGGGTGTATAAACTGCCCCAAGTTCCTAAGTCAGACCAATCGAAATTTGCCAAAACCACATCTGTGTTTTTAGCATGTTCCATAACTGCATAGTCAATAGAAATATCTTCGCAATCATGAAAAGCTTGGTCTACATTGGCTTTTTCATTTTCGCCACTATACATGTTAAGTTTTTCATTAAAAAGATTATGTAAGTTAGGCTTAAATTTTTTCAGCGCATCAAGAATGGTTTTTGCTCTCCAAATATAAATTCCAGTGTTCCAATAATAGTTGCCACTTTTCAAAAACAATTCAGCCAATTCTCTGTTTGGTTTTTCTCTAAAATGTTTAACTGCAGTAACTTGTCCAGGATAAATGTCGCCTTCTTCTGAAAACTCAATATAACCATAACCAGTATCAGGTCTGCTTGGTTTCACTCCAATTGTGAGTAATTTATCTTCGGTTTTAGCAATATTTATGGCTACGTTTGCCGTATCTTCAAATTTATCTTCTTTTATAATTAAATGATCAGCAGGTGAAATAACCAAAAGCGCATTAGGGTTTTCAGAGTATATTTTTGCCGATGCATAAGCAATGCAAGGCGCAGTATTCTTTCTAACAGGTTCAGTTAAAATGTGTTCTTTTTTTATTTCAGGCAATTGTTCTGCAACCAAATCTGCATATTCATTATTGGTAACAACATAAATATTTTCAGGCAATGCAAGACGCGTTAACCTTTCATAGGTCATTTGGATTAAGGTTTTTCCTACTCCCAAAACATCCAAAAATTGTTTGGGTTTGGCACTGGTAGACATTGGCCAAAATCGACTGCCTATTCCTCCTGCTATAATTACACAATAATTATTTTTGTCCATATTTTTATATTTCGTCAATATGTTCTACAACCGCTAGGCAATGAACATGGTATTTTTTTCTACTATGTATTTCTTCACAAAGAAATCTACTCCGTGCAAGTGGTCCTTTTTTAAATTTCCGACCTTGTAAAGTAAAGATACTATTTTCTTGTAATTTTTCCAATGTTGTCATTAGTTCGGCTTCAGTATCATATCTTAAAAGTACCCGAGATAGCTTAATATCCGTGCAAGAACTTGCTTTTGTATTAACCAAAGAATTTATGAGGGCATTTTCGATGTCTTGTGGCACCATTTTTTGATCAATTAAAGGTAGAAGTAAGATTCTGTATTCCTTCTTCCATTCTTCACCATGTGGAGAAATTTTATTTCCGAATTTTAAGAAAGTCGTAAGATGTGCAAATTCATGAACTGTTGTAATCAAAAAAGAGTAAGGATTCAAATCTCCATTTACAGTTATACGATTTGGATGTCCATTATGAGCAGGTCTAAAATCTCCTAATTTGGTTTTTCGACCACTTACAATTTTAAATTTGACCGGAAAAGTATAAAAAAGGTTAAGGACGTAGTCAATTGAGCAAGCAGGAATGTATTTGCCCAATATCTCTCTTTCTCTTTGTTTATGGGGTGTTGAGCTCATTGTGTAGTGCAAAATTAGGAATTAATCGGCGAATAATCTTTTAAACATTAAAAAATTGTAGTTTGAAAAATAGAAATATCCATTAATTTAGCGGAGTCTATATGAAAAAATTAAATAATATCGGTAAATATTTTCTTATGCTTTGGGTGGTTTTTTCGAAACCTACCAAAATGAGGATTTTTAAAGAAAGGGTTTTTAATGAAATTTCTATTATTGGTATAGACTCAATTGCCATTGTAGCAATTTTATCTATGTTCATGGGTGCAGTTATTTCATTACAGACGGCTTCCAACATGGATTCACCATTTTTACCTGAATATACAATTGGATATATAACAAGATCATCAACAATTCTTGAATTTTCGCCTACCATTATCTCGCTGATTTTGGCAGGAAAAGTAGGTTCGAATATAGCTTCGGAAATTGGAACAATGCGTGTGACTGAGCAAATTGATGCACTTGAAATTATGGGTGTTAATTCATTAACTTATATTGTTCTTCCAAAAATTGTTGCTGCTGTCTTTTTCTTTCCACTTCTCACAATTTTTTCTATTGGTTTGAGCTTAGTAGGAGGTTGGCTTGCATTAGTACTTTCTGGGTTAGCATCAACTGAAACTTATTTAACGGGTATTCGGTTTTTCTATAGAAATTGGGATATAGTATACGCCTTAATTAAGTCTACAACTTTTGGTTTTGTCATTGTTTCTGTTTCGGCATTTTATGGTTATTATACTAAAGGTGGAGCGTTAGATGTTGGTAAATCTTCCACTCAAGCTGTTGTTAGTAGCTCTATCGTTATTTTGGTTTGTAATTTCTTTCTCACGCAAATGTTGTTACTCTAATGGTAGAAATTAAAAATATCAATAAATCTTTTGGTTCCAATCAGGTATTGTTTGACTTTACGGCAAAATTTGAAACAGGAAAGGTCAACATGATTATCGGGCAGTCTGGACAAGGTAAGTCTGTTCTTGCAAAGTGCATTGTAGGCTTAATGGAAGTAGATAATGGTGATGTACTGTTTGATGATAGAAATTTTACAACTATGCCAAGAGAAGAAAGACGGGTTTTACGTCAGGAAATCGGCATGCTGTTTCAAGGTTCTGCACTTTTTGATTCATTGACTGTTGAAGAAAATGTAAAATTTCCCCTTTCGATGTTTACCAAAATGTCAAAAAAAGAACAAAAAGATAGAGCCAATGAATGTTTGGAAAGGGTAAATCTTGTTGGTAAGAATGACCTTTTACCTGCTGAATGTTCTGGTGGTATGCAAAAACGAATTGCTATAGCTCGAGCCATTGCAATGAAACCAAAATATCTCTTTTGTGATGAACCAAATTCAGGGTTAGATCCACAAACATCTATTGTAATTGATAACCTTATTCGCGAAATTACCTACGAAAACGAAATTACTACCATCGTCATTACGCATGATATGAACTCAGTTATAGAAATTGCAGATCACATTGTATTTATCCATGAAGGTCGTAATTGGTGGCAGGGAGATAGAAATTCTATCATTAAAACCGACAACCAAGAAATTATTGATTTTGTATATGCTTCAGATTTCATGAAAGAAATTAAAGAAAATATGCAGAATGATCCTAAGGGTGAAAAGAAGGCTAAAAATGCTGAAAAGAATGGAAATCAAGAAATTTCAAACAAGTCTGAAATTTCTAACAAAACAGAAAATCAAGAAAGTTCTCAAAAATAAGCTACATATCCAAAATGGATTTTTCCGTTTTTAATTAATATTGGATTCCCCTTTTGACTTCCAAGTGCATAACTTAAAGTAAAAATTCCAATGTTGGTGCCAAAAGAAAAACCAGTTCCAAAACCAAAGGGCGTATCTTTAAAATAATTGAAAGCCACATTTTCGTATATACTTTGATCAAAAAATGCAAAAACTCTTGAATTTTTATCAAGTAGAAATCTGTATTCTATAGTGAAAGTACTCAATGTACTCGCAAATAATTCTTCTTCATTGAAACCCCGTTGCGTATTTAATCCTCCAAATCTGGTAAGTTCATTTTGGTAAATGGTGGGTGCAAAATAGGTCTCAGAATGATTTGCGAGTCTCAAAATATTACGTTTTGTTATTGGGATAAAAAGGTTTATGTCAATTTCAGAACGGTAAATAGTGGCTTTTATATTCTCACTAGAATCTGCACTTCTACTTGTTCTTGTACCTGCGCTAATGCTAAAATTACTGATTAATCCCTTGGATGGATTTGGTAAATAATCTAATCTTTGAGTGTAAATACTAATACCGTAACTATTAGAGTTGGTAGAATTTAAATTCTGAAAAGAAGGATTATTAGCACCTCCTGAAAGAATATTACTTGAATTATGTGCGTAAAAAACCTTAAGATAACTGCTTCCTTTTAAAAAATATTGAACTCCAAAAGTAGATTTCAATTCCAAAAAACTTGAATCTCTTTTGTAAAGTTTAAAGCTTCCATCAACTCCAAAGGGAGTTCTAAAAAGATAAGGTACATTTATTTTAGCGTCTAGTGATTGTGTTTCATCTCGAATACTCTTAAAATTAAAAGCAATATTTTCTCCTTTATGAAGTGCGTTTAAGAGTCGGAGTGCTACATCGCCGGTTATGCTAAGTTTGTTTGTTAGTGCGTTTTGTTGTAAGCCTAAAATACCATTTATAGATGAAAGTGGATTGGTCTTAAGGTAGAGAAATAATTCACAGCCATCTGGTGTGAAAAGTATTTCATAAGGCTTTATTTCACTGAGAAAATTTATTTGGGCAATTCTTTGAGATATTTGATTGAGTTCATCCTGACTATATAGATCATCTTTTTTAATTCTAAGTACTCCAGAAACGAAGGCTTCGGAAATACTACTGTCACCTCTAAGATTTATAGCCGTCCATCTATATTCTTTTCCTTTATAAATTTCTAACTCAGCTTCCAAGGAACTATTTTCAATTACGGGATTTTTAAAATTTATTTTTACGAAAGGAAAGCCATTATTTTCGTAAGCTGCTAAAGTTTTTTTGAGCGTATTTGCTATTTCAGAAGGTGTAAAATCTAGTTGTGTATAATATTTTTCAGAAACATGAATGTGTCTTTTGAGGAAATCCAAATCATCTTCATTAAGTTTTAGTCGTGCTGCATTAAATTTTTCTCCTAGGTAGAAATAAGCGAAAACATTTTTGTTATCATAAATTACGCTGTCTATTGATGCCAAAAGAAAACCTTTTGCAACGGCCGAATTTTTGAATTCTTTTAAATACTGTAGAACGGAAGTAGAATCTCGGAATTCTATTTTGGGATTCTTTTTCAAAACCTTATAATCGTCGTTATCAAATGTTAATGTGTAACCTTTTTGAGCATAAGTGGTTATGCTCCCGAAGGCAGATAAAAAAAAGACAGATATTAAAAAGAGAATATTCCGCATTACTTTAAGCAAAACTTTGATTTATGCATAATGTTTTATAATTGAGGTTATAAAATTAGTAAAATCAATCTCTCTATAAATATTTGTTTTCTGTTGAAAGAATAATTGTCAAAACAAACAAATCAAAAATGGAAATATGAAAATTTATTTGAACATTACAGTACTAGTATTAACCTTTTTAATTTTGCTGGCTTCTTGTAGTAGAAAAGTGCCTTGTGACGCTTATACAAATATAGAACAGAACACAGAAAATGGCGATTTAGCGTCATAATAACTAATTAAGAGCAATAAAGCATCGGATAAATCTAAAAAGTAGCATTCTACGTATTTATTTAAGCAAAAAGACATTTTATAGAAAAATTTTCAAAAATTGTGAATAATTAAATTAGTAAAATCAAACTCTTTAAACTATATTTGCTAACGGAAGAAAGGAAATTAAAGCAAACAAACGAATAAACTATTAAAATAAACTATTATGAAGAAATTTTTGACCTTGACAGTACTTATTATGACTGTAACGTTATCGGTAGCCTCTTGCGGAGGATCTAAAGGAGGACATTGTGATGCATATTCTAATGTAGATAACAATGTGCAAAATACTGATTTGGCATCAAAATAATATCAAAGTACATTAAAAAATCAAGGTCATCTTTTCAGATGACCTTTTTTATTTGACCAATATTTCATAAAAGAAATAAAAAATTTCAAGAAACTTTAATTTGCTATTTTTTAAAAACCAGAATAAAATCTTAATTCAAAGTATATTCTACCGTATAAGTTTGAGGAAATGCAGGCACCAATACAAAATTATCTAAGGTAACATCGCTTTGGCATTTGTCACAATCTTCAAAAGTTATATTATATCTGAGCGATAAATCTGCATCTATTCTTTTTACATCTCTTGTGAAAACTGCGTCACACTTAGTTGTTGTTGGAAAATTGATAAGATTGTAAGTGTTATAATCTATATTTTGTTTAGTTACACCCCCATCAAAACTCACCTGAAATCTGTCTGCAAATGAACTGTTGCCTCTTATTATAACTTTCATTCCTCCAAAGTTGTCTTGTTGGTAAATTATAACATCTTGTACTATATCACCTGTACTGGAATCTTGTTTGTCAAACTTACATTTCTTATTGCATGCGCTAAAGGCAAACATCACTAATAATGCAAAAGGTAGTAATATTCTAGAAATTTTCATTTTTGTTAATAATTATAAATTAGTATTCAAATTTACGTCTTTAAGTTAGAGTTTCAAAATTATTTTTTGCGCAGTTTAAAATTCTGACCTAAATAAACAGCTCTAACCCTTTCATCTGCTGCCAGTTCTTCTGCAGTGCCTGATTTTAATATATCTCCTTCAAAAAGCAAATAAGCTCTATCTGTTATAGATAATGTCTCTTGAACATTGTGATCGGTAATCAAAATCCCGATGTTTCTCTTTTTTAACTCAGAAACTATGCTCTGAATATCTTCAACGGCAATAGGATCAACTCCTGCAAATGGTTCATCTAACAATACAAACTTAGGATCGGTTGCCAATGCTCTTGCAATCTCTGTTCTTCTCTTTTCACCTCCAGATAATCTATTACCCAAATTTTTGCGGACATGTGTTAGGCTAAATTCCTCCAAAAGCTTTTCTAATCGAGCCTCTCTTTCGGGCTTTTTAAGATCTGTCATTTCTAAAATCGCCATTATGTTGTCTTCTACACTTAATTTTCTAAATACTGAAACTTCTTGAGGCAAATAACCTATACCGAGCTGCGAACGTTTATACATTGGTAATTCAGTAATATTCATACCATCTAAGTGTACAGTGCCAGAATCGGGCTTTACTAATCCTACAATCATGTAAAATGAAGTGGTTTTACCAGCACCGTTTGGTCCTAATAAGCCAACAATTTCACCTTGATTGACTTCAACCGAAACGCCTTTTACAACATTTCGACCTTTGTAAGATTTTTTAATTAATTGTGTGTAAAGTTTCAATTTTCTAAAATATAAATGCCCAACGTGCTCTAATTCCAAATGGGTTATCTCCTGGAAGCAGATGTGTTAGTCTCCAAACCAAATCTACCCTTCCAACTTTAAATATGTTTTCAATTCCAAAATTAACCTCCGTATATGGAATGCCATTAAATCTTTTCGTATCAACTGGCAAAAGCATTTGAGAAAGATGTTGCTGCGTAATTTCACCAATAACAGACCTTACACCTACAACTTCTCTCCATTTCAATTTTTTAATAAGTGGAATTCTATCTAAAAAGAATCCTTGAAAATGTTGTTCGGCATATCCGCCGACATACTTATCTGAAATAAACTCGAAAAAATCTAATTTATTAAATGTACTTGTGAGCAACCAATAAGATTGATTTCCTTCATGAACCTTTAAAAATGGATAAGCTGCTGCACCGAAAACGTATCCGCCATTTACTCCATATCTTATTCTGCCTAAAAAACCAACGTTTCTCGAATGGTCAATGGTTGCTTCAACTTTCTGATAAGTATAATCTGCTCCCAACAAATCTTTGAATGCAAAAATTCCTTGAATGGCGAATATTGGATATTTTGAACCTGTGCTTACTCTGTCAAACGCACCGGAAATAAATTCTTCATCTTTTGTCCATCTAAATCTAGTTGTAATTTCTGTTGTTTGAATTGTGCCAATGGTATCGAAAGAACCATCATTGTTTTTTCTTATGTAGTTTGCTCTACCTAATGCCTTATATTCTTTCCACTCAATACCCGTATAAACAATAAAGTCTTTTTTCAAATCTTTTTCAAAATTTATACCGATTTTTTCCACAAATGTCAATTTATCTAATGGGCCAGTTCTAAAGACATTTCCAAAGGTTGAGCCTACCTGAGCTGCAGTTGCCGACCTGCCAATTTGCTCAATGTCATAGTTGTAAAATGCGGTGAGCATTCCGCGTTTTTTTGGAGTAACATTGTAGCGAACAGAACCACCATATTTAAATCTTTGGTCAAAAAAACCATATGCACCATTAGCTGAGAGTTCAATGCGTTTTGAAAAATCATTGCTTGTTCTAAGAGCCAAACCAGTTCTAAAATGTTCAACAGGATTGTAACTCGCTAAATTATAAATATTACCTATTTCTATTTTTCCTAACCAAACATACCCAGTAGATAAAAAATAGGTAAGTTTTTTTAATCGTTTGAAATAGGCAGAATTGTTTAAGGAGTCTACCATTTGATTTATACCATTTTCTGTAGCTGAAAGTGGTTTGTGTCTGTGTTCTGCCCACCATTCGTCTGTTTTCTCCTTTGCATCAGGTAGTATAACTACATTTTCGTTTGCTTTATAAAATTCATTAGGATGATCTTCATTGATTTTAAAATACTTGCGAGATGAAAATTTGCGACCGTAGAATCCATATAATTGAGATTTTTCGGTAAGTTTTACATCTGCAATCATTCGTTCTTCAGTTAACATCCAAACTTCAGGTTGCACCATGTCAAATTTGTGTTCGAAATAAATATCTTGAACGTAATTTATATTGGCGTTTTCAGAAATGTTCGCTTTTACAAGTTTAATGGCATAAGTGGTATCGTGGATCCACATTTCTCCTACCAAAGTAAGGTCTCCTGTACGTTTAGGAGCAAATCTTAATTTGTAACACCATTGGTTGTCAATAAAAGCAGAGTCTTCTAAATAGAATTTATAAAAAGATCTAGCATTATCCGCTGCCGGACTAATAAATGCCAAATTGAATAGATCGATGTAATTATCGTAAATATTCACATCTAAATACATATCCCCAAGTAACTGGCCAAGCTGAAAATTTTCTATACCTGAAAGCCTTGAAGCCTTTATTACCTCTTTCTTTTTACTTGGATTTTTTTGAAAATGATAATCTGATAAAGTTTCACTTAAAATTAAAGGCAAATAAGTAGTTCCGTTTTCTGTAGAATCAAGATAATCTAGAACAAAATCTAGTTTTTTTACAATTCCTCGTTGTTCAAAATCCTCACCTATATTATTAAGGTCAAATTGTATTTTATTGTAAACTTCATAATCGTAGGAGTCTAGTTTTTCTCTGTCATTTACTGGTTTAAATTTCACCATTTTCTTATGTAGAGTAGTAGAAGGGTATTCATCAGGAGGTTTCACTGTAACTTCACCTACTTCTGTCATTAAAATACCTAAACTAATATCAATGTTTTGAGAAGTTTCTAATTTCACTTTGGAATATTTTATAACATAACCCGATGCAGAAAATCTTAGAGAATCTGTAGCATAGTATGTCGAAATTTCATAATAACCAGAATCATTTGATAACGTCCCTATTTTAGAATCCACGAAATTAATTGCTACAAATGGTAAACCTTCTCCTGTTATAGAATCCCGAACAAAGCCATATACTTTTGTCTGTTGGGCATGTATTGAAATGCAACAAATAATAGAGAAAAAGAATAGCAGGATTTTCATAACTTGCGTAAAGCTAAATAAGATAATTTAGAAATGGAAATAAACATCAGGCTTTTAGGCTTTTTTTGTAAACTACTACAGATGCCAATATGCCAATTTCATAAAGAAGTGTTATGGGAATAGCCACTATAACCTGACTTATAAGATCTGGAGGTGTTATAATTGCGGCTAAAATTAATACTCCTACAATTGCATGTTTTCTATATTTTCTAAGAAATGAAGGAGTAATTATTCCAATTTTTGTTAGCAAATAAGATACTATGGGTAATAAAAATAAAAGTCCCGTATAGAATATTGTTGAAAGCACTGTGCTCATAAATGAATTAACCGTAAAATCATTGCCTATTTGTTTAGATATTTGGTAACCCCCAAAAAACTGTACACAGAGTGGTGCAATTACAAAATAACCGAATGCTATACCAATAGCAAAAAGCAGACTTACAAAAAAGACAATTCCGTTGGCCACTGATTTTTCATTCTGTTTAAGTCCAGGTTTTACAAATGCCCAAAGTTGATAAAAAACATAAGGGAATGTCAAAACAAAGCCGCCAACAAAACTCATCATTAACGCAAAAGAAAACTGACCCGACATGGTTGTACTTTGCATATCGAATTTTATATCTGGGAAACAAAGACCAAAATATTCGCAGAGCAATCTAAAGGAAATGAAGCTTTTATCTTTCATAGATAAAAAGAGATTATCCATAATCCAAGACTGATAAAACCAAAGTACAATTGATACGACAAGTATTGCTATTGCCGCTTTCACCAGTCTCCATCTTAACTCTTCCAAATGGTCAAGAAAAGACATTTCTTTTTCTACGTTTTTTTCTACGTTGGTTTCACTCATTTTCTGATGCAAAAATAAACAAAGGAGTTTAAAAGGATGATTTTATTTTCGGAAAGAGTTTTGGGATTGTTTAAAATTTTTTATAAACGAAAAGAAATTCTGTTTATGACTGTAATTTCTAATAAAAACTCTTTTTTACTTAATATTAAATTTATATAGTTTTAAACTACAAAAATGACTATCTTCGTTTTCAATATTTTTTATAACTCAGATTTTATCTAAGACATATTTAGCACAATGGAGGCAATTGTAAAGGAAGATTTAAAAGCAGCACTACGTAAATTTTTTGGTTTTGATACTTTTAAAGGAGAGCAGGAAGCGATCATAGAAAACGTGTTGGCAGGAAATAACACTTTTGTGATTATGCCAACAGGTGGAGGGAAATCTATGTGTTATCAATTGCCTGCTTTAATTTTGCCAGGAACAGGTGTTATAGTTTCACCGCTTATTGCACTGATGAAAAATCAGGTGGATGCAATAAGAAATGTGAGTGACAATGAATCTGTAGCGCACTTTTTAAATTCTTCTCTATCGAAAACCGATATCAATAGAGTAAAAGCAGATATTACTTCTGGAGTAACAAAAATGCTATTTGTAGCACCAGAATCTCTTACAAAACAAGAAAATATAGATTTCCTAACAAGTGTAAAAGTGTCTTTCTTCGCAATAGATGAAGCACATTGTATTTCAGAATGGGGTCATGATTTTAGACCAGAATACAGAAGATTACGCGAAATTTTTGAAAAGATTTCTGATGTGCCAATTATTGCGCTGACTGCCACCGCAACACCAAAAGTTCAGCATGATATTCAGAAAAACTTAAACATGCTTGATGCTACAGTTTTTCAATCTTCGTTTAACAGAGATAATTTATACTACGACATTCGCCCAAAAAAGAATGTTGAAAAAGAAATAATTAGATACATACGTACCCAAGAAGGTAAAAGTGGAATTATATATTGTTTGAGTCGTAAAAAAGTTGAAGAACTTGCAGAGCTTTTACAGGTTAACGGAATAAATGCATTGCCCTACCACGCCGGACTAGATGCCACAACTCGAGGCAGACACCAAGACATGTTTTTGATGGAAGATGCTGAGGTAATTGTTGCAACTATTGCATTCGGGATGGGAATTGACAAGCCAGATGTTAGATTTGTAATACACCATGATATTCCGAAATCTTTAGAAAGTTATTATCAAGAAACTGGTAGGGCAGGAAGAGATGGCGGCGAAGGTGAATGTATTTCTTTTTACAGCTACAAAGACATTGAAAAACTCGAGAAATTCTTACAAGGAAAACCGGTTTCTGAACAAGAAATAGGTAAACAATTGCTGAATGAAATGGTTGCATATTCTGAAACTTCAGTTTGTCGCAGGAAATTTATCTTACATTATTTTGGTGAATATTTTGATGAAACAGGATGCAACGAAATGTGTGATAATTGCAAACATCCAAGAGATAAAATAGAAGGCCAAGATTACATGCACTTGTTACTTACGACTGTTGCAGAACTTAATGAAATGCAAAAAGCAAGACATCTTTGTTCTTACATTGCTGGGAATGTTACTTCTGATATTAAAACGTACAATCAGCAAAATCTTGTTGGTTTTGGCAAAGGAAAAGAAAAGGACGAAAATTTTTGGAATGCAGTTATTCGTCAAGGATTGGTTTCTGGTTTATTGTACAAAGACATTGAATCTTACGGCATCATAAAACTTACCGAAGATGGCAGGAAATTTATAGTTAAACCAACTTCTTTTATACTTATCAAAGAAAATGATTTTACTGGCGATGATGATGATGATGGAATAATTTCTTCAGGAGGAAAAGGTGCATTTGACGACATTTTATATCAGATGTTGGTCGATTTGAGAAAGACGATTTCCAAACAAAAGAAGGTACCACCTTTCGTTATTTTCCAAGAGCCATCATTGAAAGATATGTGTTTTCAATATCCAATTACCTTGGAAGAAATGCAAAATATTCAAGGAGTTGGTCAAGGAAAAGCTGTGCGCTACGGTAAACCATTTGTTGAATTGATTAGCAATTATGTTGAAGACAATGAAATTGATCGTCCGCAAGATTTAGTAGTAAAATCTTTGGTGAATAAATCAGGGATGAAAGTGCAATTAATACAAAATATTGACAGAAAATTACCTTTGGAAGATATTGGTAGAAGTCAAGGCAAATCTATGGATGAAGTAATAGATGAAATTGAAGCGATTGTGGCTTCGGGCACACGTGTAAACATCAATTATTACATAGATGATTTAATAGACAGCGATATTCAAGAAGAGATTTTTGATTATTTCAAGGAAGCCGAGACAGATGATTTAACCGCAGCCTATCATGAATTTGACGGAGATTATTCTGAAGAAGAATTAAGGTTGATGCGCATTAAATTTATGAGCGAAATGGCTAATTAATTATTAAAAACGAT
>JBBSUQ010000034.1:0-23130 GCA_038234235.1 Flavobacteriales bacterium | reverse complement strand
TTTCAATTGAACCGATTGAATTTTTGACTTTAACTCAATGATCCAATCACGATATTCACTACTATATTCTTGATCCAAATCCATATTTCAAATGTACAAAAAAGTGGCTCGCGGATAACCTACCGTCTATTTAATTCGCTTATAACAATTCGATACCCGCTATTGCGCATATCGCCCTAATAATTTTAATCCAAATTTATCAAATAAATTGGACTTCAAAAACTTTTGAACGCAATTGCGGACCACTTTGCATAAATTTCAACTGATTAGTTCTAACTTTTTTCTAAGCTGATGCAGAATATCAATAAAACCTCATTCTCTATAAATTAAAATACCCAAACAATCATCAGAAGAGAATACCCACAAAAAAAACTTGCCAAAACCGAAAAACACTAAATCTTCCAATTCCGACAAGTTTTTAGCTTGTTCAAATAAAATTATTTAAAACCTATTTCTTATTCCTTTTTTGCTCTTGCTGTATTTTTTGCATTTGCTCTAAACGCTCTTGAAATTTCGATTTCTTTTTGACTTTGACATCGCCTGATGATTTGCTGGCTTTGCGATTGGCCATTTTAAGTTTTAATTTGTCCTCGTCAACAAAGAATTTTTTGATCATAACCATAAGTACAATCGACATTAATGTAGATATGAAATAATAGTAACTTAAACCTGCTGCGTAATTGTTAAAGAAGAAGATCATCATGATCGGAAAAATGTACATGATAACTTTCATATTCGGCATGCCCGGCTGCGTTGGTTGTTGAACGTTGCTGCTGTTTAAATGTGTGTAAAGCAATGTCGTACCTGCCATTAACAAGGTAAATAAACTCACGTGGTCTCCATAAGGCCAAATATTTACTCCTAAATCCAAAATTGAATCATAAGAAGATAAATCTGTTGCCCATAAAAATCCTTTTTGTCTAATTTCAAATGATGCTGGGAAAAATCTAAATACTGCTAATAAAATCGGCATCTGAATTAACATAGGAACACAGCCCGAAAGTGGACTAGCACCCGATTCTCGGTAGAGTGTCATCATCTCCATCTGCTTTTTCATTGCATCAGACTTCTCAGGAAATTTTTTATTCAATTCATCTATTTCAGGCTTTAAAATTCTCATTTTAGCCGAAGAAACATACATTTTCCATTGAATAGGCATTAAAACAAGTTTCAAAACAATTGTCAATAATAAAATTGCCAATCCTAAGCCCATTCCTGTAGATGTAAGTAAATTAAATAAGGGTTGAACGGCATATAAATTTATCCATCTAAAAATACCCCAACCATAATTTAAAACATCATCATATCCTGCGTCATAAGCCGCCAAAATTTCTTTATCATTCGGACCGAAATACCAGTTCATGCTAACTTGACCATCAATTTTCTTTGTGGGCAGACTTAAATAAGAAGAATAATCTTTTAAATGGGTTGAATGTTTTGCTTCGTCTTCTTCATAATCATTTACTTTTAATGAAGAACACTTTTTTTCAAAACCATCACGTGGTCTTAAAATCGATGAAAAATAACTTTGCTTATAAGCCAACCATGTAATATCATCTTCTAATTTTACATAATCATCACCTACTTCACTTAAATAACTAAATCCATCATTTTTTTGAGTGTAACATATTGTAGAAACTCTTCTTTGTTCAGAAAACAATCTTTCAGTTTTACGATAAGCTACCTCCCAATTAAATTTGGCATTTTGATAAGTTGAATTTTGGTCAAATCCACTTAAATTTATAGTATAATCTAAGTCAAATGCATCTTTGTTAAACTCATATTTATATTCTACAATTTCACCGTTTCCAAAATCATGTGAAAAAATAATTTGATTTTCAGTTTTACTTTTTACATCGAAAATAAAATTTGAAGTTTTAACTAGACCTTTTGTCGTATATAAAACAAGTTGATTTTTAGCATCGCCTTTTCTAAAAAGATTTAATGGTGCAATAATCCTTGGATCTTTTTTATTTACTTCTCTGGCCTTTTCGAAATTGTAATAAGTTTGATAATCTTTTAAATATACCGCTTCAATTTGGCCTCCTTGCGTAGAAAAATCAATAATAAGTTTTTCATTTTCTAAACGAATGGTTTCTGCAGGAATAGCTACAATTACTTCTTGCTTTTTAATTTCTGGAGCTGTCCCTTCTGCGAAAATACTGTCTTTACCAGTAGTTGTATTGATAAAAACAACTTGATTTTTCGCATTCTTAACAATAGAATCATTGGCATCTCTCTTTGCAACAAAAGTAGCTTGAGTTGCTTCTTTTACCTTCTGGTTTACATCCTTACCAGCTTTTTTGGTAGCTTCAGAATCTTTTTTATCTTTTGCTATTTGAATTTCTTTTTTATCTCTCTCCTCCTGCTTTTTCAACTCCTCTTCTGAAGGTCTATTGAAGATTGTAAAAACTGCTAATATTGAACCGATTAGTACCAGTCCGAGTATCGTATTTCTGTCCATTTCTATTTTTTATTGGCAATGGCCGCGTTAATGAATGCTGTAAAAAGTGGGTGTGGGTTGGCAACTGTAGATTTATATTCTGGATGAAATTGTGCTCCAACAAACCAAGGATGATCTGGTATTTCAATAATTTCAACCAAACCTGTTTCCGGATTTTTTCCTGAAGAAATCATACCTGCGCTTTCAAAATCATCTGAATATTCGTTGTTAAATTCAAATCTGTGTCTGTGTCTTTCTGATATTATTTCAGTTCCATAGGCTGCAGATGCAAAAGTACCTTCTTTGAGATTGCATTTATAAGCTCCTAATCGCATGGTTCCACCTTTAACAGAAATATTTTTTTGTTCTTCCATCATAGAAATAACCGGATAAGGGCTGTCTTCTGCAATTTCGGTTGTGTGTGCTTCTGTAAGACCTAAAACGTGACGGGCAAATTCAATAACTGCACATTGCATTCCCAAACAAATTCCAAAAAATGGAACTTTATTTTCTCTTGCGTATCTTACTGCTTCAATTTTTCCTGAAATTCCTCTGGTGCCAAAACCTGGTGCAACCAAAATTCCATCTAAACCAGAAAGCTCTGATTCTATGTTAAGCTTATTTAATTTTTCTGAATGAATCCATTTAACATTGACCTTGCAATTGTTTGCAACGCCCGCATGAATAAAAGATTCACTTATGGATTTATAGGCGTCTTTTAACTCTACATATTTTCCAACAAGACCAATTTCAACAGATTTTTCTGGATTTTTCAAGATGTTTAAAAATTCCTTCCAACTATCAAGATTGGGAGTTTGTTTTGTAGGTAAACCTAATTTTTCTAAAACAACCTTATCTAATTCTTCTGTTTGCATTAAAATCGGAACTTCGTAAATTGTTTCAGCGTCTCTTGATTCAATTACGGCATTCATGCTAACATTACAAAATTTGGCAATTTTCTTTCTTAAAGTAAGATCTAGTTCATGTTCGGTTCTACAGCACAAAATATCTGGCTGTACCCCCATTTCCAATAATTGCTTAACGGAATGCTGAGTTGGTTTAGTTTTTAATTCACCAGCAGCGGCCAAATATGGAACTAAAGTAAGATGCACAACAATGCAATCATTTTCAAACTCCCACAACATTTGTCTAACCGCTTCTATATAAGGTAAAGATTCAATATCACCAACAGTCCCGCCAATTTCAGTTATTACAATATCGAAAATTCCTTTATTGCCTAAAATTTGGATTCGTTCTTTAATTTCATCGGTGATATGAGGAATGATTTGAACGGTTTTTCCTAAAAATTCGCCTTTTCTCTCTTTATCAATAACAGATTGGTAAATTTTACCGGTTGTAACATTATTGGCTTGTGAGGTTGGTACATTTAAAAACCTTTCATAATGACCTAAGTCCAAATCGGTTTCTGCTCCATCATCCGTCACGAAACATTCACCATGTTCATAAGGATTAAGAGTTCCCGGATCAATATTGATATACGGGTCTAATTTTTGAATCGTCGTTGAGTAACCTCTTGCTTGCAGAAGTTTTGCTAAAGAGGCTGAAATAATTCCTTTCCCCAGGGAAGAAGTTACACCACCCGTTACGAATACATATTTTGTTGAATTGGACATATATCAAATGTAGCTACGGGGCGCAAAGTTACTATATTCATTTTATTCGAGCCTTATAATTTTAAGATATTTTAAGATTTGTTTAATTGAGAGTTTCTAAAGGATGATTTGTTGCTCTTGAAATAATTTGTACGATTGACAAAACTATTCATAATGTTTTTAAAGTGATTAGTTATGAAAATAAGCTTGATTTGCTCTTAATCAAGGCAGAAGGTTTCAATAAATGTTATTTCGATTATAGGCTTGGGGAGTTTAAATTAAATTATTGCAGAAATTAACCATACAACCTGAAATCTCTATTCAGCAAAAACCGAACATAACAAAGTTTTATTCACAAAAAAAAACACATTCCGAAAAATGTGTTTCTAGTATTGTGTGGAATTGCGAATAATGTAAAAAACAACTACATCAATTTTTTTATTATTTTAATATCGTTCTCAAAATCTTCTTTTCGTTGCGCCCAATCTTTAAGTTCCATTTCTTCATAACTTGTTCCTATAGAACTACAATTTCGAGACAACATTCTTTTTCTGTCGCAAATAGAAACATGGTATCCTTCGCTTCCGCCAGTTACCATCATGTACCAAATTTGACCTACTTCAGTTGTAATACCACAACTTGCGCTGCTCATTGAGGTTTTAACTTGAATTGTTTCTCCTTTTTTAACTCCTTTAATGGCTCTGTCAACTTTAATGAAAATTGTTGCTGTGTATGTTTCTTTATTTTCATCAATTCTTAAAACTTCCCCAGAAAAAATTGCTGCTGCTTTGTCAACTCTTTCCTTTGTTAGAGAATCATTTTGAGCACAGCGACAAGCTAAACTGTTGAAACTCAAAATAAAAATGGATGCAAGTGCGAATATTGTTTTTAAATTTTTCATCTGTTTGTTTTTTAATTTTTATTTATTTTCTGGTTGGAAATCAATAAGCATTCCAAACCATATAAGCATTTTACGATAATGATCTTAAACTGTTACGTAAATTAATGTTAATTAAGAACTCAAATTCTTTCAAAAGAAATTAAAAACGGTATTTTTGATGCCTGATAAAACGAAATAATATTTTAAAAAGATGAGCAACATAGCTTTAGGAAATCACATTTTAGTAGAATTTATGAATTGCGACCCGCACATTATGAATGATGTTGCAGCAATTGAACGCGATATGGTGGAAGCAGCAATAAAAGCTAATGCCACGGTAATTAATTCTACATTTCACCACTTTTCTCCTTATGGAGTTTCTGGTGTTGTAGTTATTCAAGAAAGTCACCTAGCAATACACACTTGGCCAGAATATGGTTATGCTGCTGTAGATTTGTTTACTTGTGGTGATATGGATTCTTGGATTTCTTTTGACTTTTTAAAAGAAGCGTTCAAATCAAAATCTTATTCGGCAATTGAAATTAAACGTGGGTCTCTTAACTTGTTAAATAGAAATGATTTTGACATGACAACCATGCGTGAAAAAGCGGGTGAATGGAGAAATCCTGAGTTTTTCACAAGAAATGTCTGGTTTACTGATAAAGATGAAAATCAAGCTTTGTCCCTTAGATTTACTGGTGAAGTATTTTTTGATGTTCAATCTCCTTACCAAAGGGTTAGAATTTTAGAAAGTTATAAATACGGCAAAATGCTTACGCTTGACGATATGGTTATGACAACCATTGAAGATGAATTTCACTACCACGAAATGATTTCTCATCCCGCAATGTTTACGCATGGAAACGCTAAAAATATTTTGGTTATTGGCGGTGGAGATGGTGGTACAGTTAGAGAATTACTGCGTCATGAAGGTGTAGAGAAAGTAACCATGGTCGAAATTGATGGTGAAGTAATAAAAGCATGTAAAGAACATTTACCAACTATTGCAGCTTCTTTTGATGATCCGAAATTAGAATTATTAGTTGACGACGGAATTGCTTTTGTTAAACAGTCGGCAAAAGAACATTACGATATAATTATAGTTGATGGATCTGATCCTGTTGGTCCGGCAGAAGGATTATTTTCAGAAGAATTTTACAAAAATTGCTATGCATCTTTAAAAGATGGAGGAATTTTGTTAACTCAAGGAGAATCTCCGAAGTTCAATGAAAAAGCATTCGCGGAATTGAACCATACTTTACAAGATATTTTTGGTGAAGAAAACACACCGGTTTCTTTGTTCTTTGTACCAACTTATCCTTCGGGGATGTGGAGTTTTCAATATGGTTTAAAGAATTCGCCTAATCCTAAAAACGTTAGCAACGACGACGCAATCAATGCATTTGTTGAAGCCAAAGGTTTGCGATATTACAATGCGGATGTACACAGAGGAAGTTTTGCAACACCAAACTTTGTAAAGAAACTCATTCAAAAATAAATGTCAGATTTTAATCCGGATGGTGTTGGAATTGCAAATGGAAATATCTTTGGTTTTCCGGGAGACGAAGCTTCGGCAAATATTGTAATTATTCCAATTCCTTGGGATGCAACTGCCTCTTATGGCAAAGGTACAAGTGACGGACCAGATGCAATATTGGAAGCAAGTACGCAATTGGATTTTTACCATCCAGAACTTTCTGATGCTTTCAATACAAAAGTTTACCTCAGTCCGATTTCTGCAGAGTGGAAAAAAATAAATTCTGATTTGTCAATGCGCAGTTTAGAATACATTGCTTTTTTGGAAAAAGGAGGTGATATTTCTAAAGACAGACACTTTCATGATTTTGTGGAAGATGTGAAAGAAGCGCAAGAAGCAATTAAAATAAATTTGAAAGAAAAAGCACTTGCTCTGCTTGATCAAAATAAAATCGTTGGACTTTTGGGAGGCGAACACTCTACCCCACTCGGATTAATACAAGCTTTTAATGAAAAATATGATCATTTTGGAATTCTTCAAATTGATGCACATGCTGATTTAAGAGTTGCTTATGAAGGTTTCGAACAGTCTCACGCAAGTATAATGTATAATGTTTTGCAAACTTGTGAAAATATGAAAAGATTGGTGCAAGTTGGAATTAGAGACATTGCCCAATCTGAAATAAACATAATTGAAAATTCCGAAAACAGAATTCAAACATTTTTTGACTGGGATATAAAAAGAGAACAGTTTGAAGGAAAAACTTGGGCGAAACAAGTGGAAGAAATAATTCAACATTTGCCAAATGATGTTTATATTTCTTTTGATATTGATGGACTTCGACCAGAATTGTGTCCAAATACCGGTACTCCAGTTTCTGGTGGTTTTTACTTAGAAGAAATAAATTATCTATTTTTCAGATTGGTTGACAGTGGTAAAAACATAATTGGCTTTGACTTAAACGAGGTTTCTCCAGGAGGAAATGGAGATTGGGATGCAAACGTTGGAGCTCGAGCTTTATGGAATTTAATTTGTGCAACAGAAAAATCTCGTATTGCTTTTAAAAATAAAGCTTAACTTCATTGCCTAATATTATTGAAAAATTAAAGCACTTAATAAAATATTGACAATTATTTCACTGGTGGGCTTGCTTTTATCCTTGATTGTGATGGCAGTAACCAAACTTTCTTTTCTTTTTAGTGAAATTTTATTAATCAGTTTTTATGCTTTGATTGTAAGTTTATCATCGTTTATTTATATCAACAACAGCAAGAAAAGCACTTATACCTATTATTTTATATTTGGTTTAATATTGATTTTCATGTTTTCCACAATGTTGTTGTCAGAAAAGGTTTTTCGAGCAACAAACTTTATAATATTGCCATTAACCATTGTTTACTTCGCGCTGTCTTATGTAAATTATTTAAGAATGAGATTGAAAAATACGAAGTTAATTTTATTTGTCCGCCTAATTTTTACTTATTTATTAATCGCTTGCACATTTCAATTATCTAAACCAATTTTTCATCAGATAAATTTTGCGCTCGTAGCATTGTTATTTTTGATAATCCTTGTTGTTGGTTTTAAGTCCAAAACTGTAGTTATCGTTTAAATAACTTTTTGAATTATATTTCAACTTACTACAAATCACTAAACGGCGGCCACTGAGCTTCGGCCACTGAGCAGCGTCGAAGTGACCGAAGATTTAATTCTATTAATTAAGAATTTTTTGATCCTTCAGTATCATCCAGCATTTTGTTGCCTACAAAAGTTCCAGCAATAATTTGTTGTTGAAAATCTCTCATTCCACCTGGCGAATGTGGCATCAATATACTTGAGTTTTTAGAATTTGCACCTATGTCTCTTAATGTGTCAAAATATTGAGTCATTAAAACAAATTGCATAATTTCTTCGTGGGTTACATTGTTCATTGATTTTTTAAAATCTGCCACTGATTCTTTAAAACCACGAACTATCTCTAAACGTTGTTGCGCAATACCTTCTCCAGATAATCTTTTACTTTCTGCATCGGCCTCCGCTTGTTTGATTATTCGAATTTTACCTGCTTCAGCTTCTTGCAATGCTGCTTCTTTATCTCTTTTAGCCGCATTTATACGGTTCATAGATTCTTTTACTTTATGATCTGGATCAATATCAGTTATTAGAGCTTTAATGATTATGTAACCATATTCGTTCATACTTTCAGAAATATTGTGCTGAACTGCTAAAGCTATATCTTCTTTTTTCGCAAACACATCATCCAATTCTAATTTTGGAACTTCTGCCCGAACGTCATCAAAAATATAAGATGCAATTTGATTTCGTGGATTGTCCATTGAATAGTAAGCATCTTTAACTTGATCTTTTCCAACTTTATATTGAACCGAAACTTGTAAGTTCACAAATACATCATCCAAAGTTTTGGTTTCAACCGTTACATCCATTTGTTGAACTCTTAGGTTAATTGTTGCTGCTTTTTTATCCACAAAAGGAATAATAAGACTTAAACCTGGTTTTGCGATGTGGTGAAATTTACCCAATCTTTCAATTACGACAGAAGTTTGCTCTGTTACAATAATAACCGATTTTATAATTAACAAAAGAATTACCACACCAATGATGATGTAAGTAATTATATTTGGATTTACTCCTTCTAAATTATTCATGTTTTTATTTTTTTTTAGTGAATAAAAAAAGACTTCCCGAAATTAAGGAAGTCTATATTATTAAATTATTGAATTGTCAATTTTTTCTCTAAATCTTCAAGATAAACTCTAAATTGTTTGTCAGTTTCTGAAAGATTTGTAACCGTTCTGCAAGCGTGCAATACAGTAGCGTGATCTTTTCCGCCACAATGTGCTCCAATATTTGCAAGAGAAGATTTTGTCATTCTTTTACTAAAATACATGGATATTTGACGTGCCTGAACAACTTCTCTTTTTCTTGTTTTCGATTTTAGCATTTCCATTGGTAAATCGAAATAATCGCAAACCACTTTTTGAATGTATTCTATAGAAACCTCGCGGGCAGTATTTTTCACAAACTTATCTACCATTTGTTTGGCCAACTCTAAAGTAATGGCTTTTTTGTTTAATGAAGCTTGAGCAATCAAAGTATTAAGTGCGCCTTCCATTTCACGAACATTGGTATTTATGCTGTAAGCTAAATATTCAACAACATCATTCGGCAATTCAATACCATTTCCATACATTTTTTTCTGTAAAATAGCAATTCTTGTTTCTAAGTCTGGCGCTCCAAGATCTGCACTCAATCCCCATTTAAAACGAGAAAGTAAGCGTTGTTCCATTCCTTGCATTTCTACAGGTGGTTTATCAGATGTTAAAATAATTTGTTTGCTATTTTGGTGTAAATGATTGAAGATATGGAAGAAAACATCTTGGGTTTTATCTTTTCCCGATAAAAACTGAACGTCATCCATAATTAAAACATCAATCATTTGATAAAAATGAATAAAATCGTTGGTTGTAGAATTTCTAATTGCATCTATAAACTGATGAGCAAATTTTTCAGAAGCTACATATAAAACTGTTTTATTAGGAAATTGATTTTTGATAGAAATTCCAATGGCGTGCGCCAAATGCGTTTTTCCTAACCCAACACCACCATAAATAAGTAATGGATTGAAAGCAGTTCCACCCGGTTTGTTAGCTACAGCATATCCACTAGCACGTGCCAATCTATTGCAATCACCTTCAACAAAGTTTTCAAAAGAATAACTTGGGTTTAAATTTGAATCTACGTTTACTTTTTTCAACCCTGGAATAATAAAAGGGTTTCTAATTTGATTTTCGCTGATGTTCAATGGCATAGAAATCGGCGAATTTTTAATTGCTTTTGAGTTCAATGCCGGTAACTTAACAGTGTAAGGAGTAGAATTTGTTGTATTGTTCTCCATTACGATGCTGTATTCCAGTCTTCCATCTGTTCCTAGTTCTTTTCCCATTACTTTTTTAAGTAAGGAAATATAATTTTCTTCCAACCATTCGTAAAAAAAGTGCGAAGGAACTTGAATTGTTAGTACTTTCTCACTTAGCTTAACAGGAATAATAGGTTCAAACCATGTCTTGTATGCTTGTAACGGAATGTTGTCTTTAATAACTTTTAAACAAGCCCCCCAAATTAGTTCATGATCTTTTGCCATTATGTGTGTGTATTTTTAATATTAATTTCAATAATAAATCTTTTTCTTTCAGCGAAAACTTTTCAACAATCCTTTTATCAATTCTTTTTATCAATTCTTTTTATCAATTCTTTTGATCAATTCTTTTTATCAATTCTTTTGATCAATCCTTTTGATGAGAAAGCACAAAATGCTAATAAAATATAGCTCCTTTTTTGTGAGCACAAATATTTACATAATAAAGTTAAAAAAAAAGTCGAAAGGGTATTGATTTTATCATTTGTTTTACTTGTATATTATTAATTTAGTTCAAGGACTGTTAAAATCCTTTGTACCGCTATTGAAATCAAAAATAGCAAAAAAAAGCGTATTTATACTTTTAATTTTATTATAAAATTAGGCAATCTAATACTTTAGAATGATATGTCGAATTAATCAATTAATTTATATAATTTTCTAGAAATTTTAACACAATGAATTTACTTATCGAAAGTAAAACAACAATTAGAGTGAGGTATGGCGAAACAGACCAAATGGGGTATTGCTATTATGGCAATTATGCGCAATATTTTGAAGTCGGAAGGGTTGAAGCTCTAAGAGATTTAGGGATGAGCTA
Source organism: Flavobacteriales bacterium (assembly GCA_038234235.1). Classification (GTDB taxonomy): domain Bacteria; phylum Bacteroidota; class Bacteroidia; order Flavobacteriales_D; family Crocinitomicaceae; genus JBBSUQ01. The sequence goes on along the minus strand of JBBSUQ010000034.1, from coordinate 11,960 downwards.
CAAAGAATTAGAACAAATGGGAATTATGCTTCCTGTATCCGAATTTAATGTAAAGTATTTAAAACCTGCAATGTATGATGACTTAATTTCAGTAAACACCAAAATAGTTTCAATTGAAGGTGCAAGAATTCTATTTGAATATGAACTCTACAACAAAGATAAAATCTTACTTTCCAATGCAAGCACAACTTTGGTTTTTGTGAAAAAAGAAACTATGAAACCAACCTCCCCTCCTATCGAATTTATGAATCTTATAAAAACAAAAATAAAGTGAAAGCAAATTTCCAGTTTGAAACTTTTAATTTAAAAGATTTTCAAGAAGAATTTTTAAAAAGATTGGGTGAAATAAAAATTGGAGAAAAATGGTCAGAATTTTCTAATCAAGACTCTAAATATGCCATTTTAGGAATTTCAGAAGATATTGGTCCTCTGGCTAATTTTGGAAAAGGTAGCTTGCGAAACAATTTTAACTCTTTTATCTCTGCTTTTTCAAATGTACAATCCAACGAATTTTTAAATGGTCAGGAAATATGCATTTATGGAAATATTCTACAAAATATAGAATTTTCAAGTATTGCAGATGCACGAATAAAGGTTGAAGAATTAGATATTCTTGTTGAATTTCATATTAATCAAATAATTAAAGAAAATAAAATTCCTATTGTTATAGGTGGTGGACACAACAATGCATATCCTATAATAAAAGCAATTTCTAAATTTAAAAAAGTGGGTATTTCAGTAGTAAATCTGGACGCTCATGCCGATTGTAGAATATTAGAAGGACGACACAGTGGAAATCCATTTTCTTACAGTATTGCTGAAGGATTTTTAAAAAAATATGCGGTGTTGGGTTTACACGAAAATTATAATTCTACCTTTATACTGGATTATATTAAAGAAAAAGAAATATTTCATACTTTTTTTGATGGTTATATAATAGATTCAAATTTATTCAATAAGGATTTAGATAAAGTTCAAAATATGTTTTCAAAAGAAGTGGGTATTGATTTGGATATGGATTGCATAGAATACATACCGACTTCGGCAATGTCGCCATCTGGTTTTTCTTTACAAGAAGCTAGAAATTATATTTTAAAAATGGCACAAATTCTAAACGTTCATTATTTACACCTTACAGAGGGTGCTTCCCAAAATAATTTGGACGATAAAATTATTGGTAAAAGTTTAAGTTATCTTGTAAGTGATTTCATTAAGGCGCATTCAAAAGCCTCAAACAACGAAACTAAAAATATATAAAATGTTGTTCAAAAAAGGATCGGAAGCAATTTTTACATTTTACAAGGTATTTTTTCCTTTCCAAATTTTATTAGCGCAACTTAAATATAATTTTATTGCGCTCGTTTATTGGTGTGTTCTTTTTCTCATTGTAAGTGGCAATTTTGGTTCTAAATTCGGTTTAAACTATCTTTTCTGTTCGCCAGAATATCTAGGAAACATTGGTAGTTGGTCGTTTTTCTTATTGGGTTTTGCCATTGGCGGATTTACAATGTCATTTAATATTTTTTCGTATTTAAAAATTGGTCCAAAATTTCCGTTTTTAGCAACGCTTTCCAAACCGTTTTTTAAATTCTGCCTCAATAACAGCATAGTACCACTGGCTTTCTTGTTGTATTACATGTATCAGTTTAGCATATTTCAATCCCATGAAGAATTTGCATCTAATTTAGATGTTTTATATTATTGTTTGGCCTTTTTAGTTGGCTTAATATTTTTTTTGGTAATTGCCTTCGCCTATTTCTTTCCTACAAATAAAGATTTTTTTAAGATTTCAGGAAGAAAACAAGTCGATATTGACAAGGAAAAACCATTCAAATCAATTTTTCATAAATCTTCTCCAATTGATTTTGAGCAATCTAAAAGAGAAAAGCAATATCTTTATTTTGGCAGACGTGGAAAAATATACCGGAGCAGAAGTATTGCTCATTATGATTCTGAAATAATTTCTAAAGTCTTCGCTCAAAACAAACTAAATGCTTCTATTTTCGAACTGGTTTCAATAGTTGTGTTTTTAATTTTGGGAGCATTTAGAGAATATTCTTTCTTTGCTGTTCCAGCAGCAACGAGCATTATTTTATTGTTCACCATAATTCTTATGCTTTTTAGCGCTGCACAATCTTGGCTATCTGGATGGTCGTATCCAATTTTAATTGTGCTTTTTCTAGGGATGAATTATTTGTCCATCCACACGCAATTTTTTAAATACGATAACAAAGTTTTTGGTTTAAATTACAGTCCTGAAAAATCAACAACTTATTCAGTGAAACAAATAGAAGATTTAAGCAATAGAAAAGATTTGCAAGAAAAATCGAAACAACAACTTATTAAAATATTGGATAATTGGAAAAAATCTACTGGAGAATTGCGCCCCAAACTTGTATTTATAAACTCTTCTGGCGGTGGTTCTCGCAGTACTTTATGGACTTTTAATGTTTTGCAGGAATTACAAAAAGTATCGCAGAATCAATTTTACAAACACGTTCAACTAATAACTGGTGCATCTGGTGGAATGATTGGCGCAGCATATTTCAGAGAATTAATTTTAAGAGAAAATCTTGGTGAAAACGTAAATCCCGTGGACAGTATTTACCGTGCAAAAATTGGATTGGATTTATTGAATCGATTGGCATTTTCGGCTTCTACAAATGATATATTTTTCAGATACCAAAAAATTAAAATAAATGATTATATCTATAAAAAAGACAGAGGATATTCATTTGAACTGCAACTAAATAACAATCTTGACAATTATTTAAATCATTCATTAGGATATTATAAAGAATACGAAGAAAATGCGAAAATACCAATGATTATTTTCAGTCCGACTATTGTCAATGATGGCCGCCGATTGCTAATCTCTTCACAAAATTTATCTTGTTTAACTCAAAATGAAAGCAATATTCAATACATGACAAAATCTTATGAAAATATAGATTACCAAACATTTTTTTACACAAATACTCCTCAAGAAACCCGATTTACATCCGTAATACGAATGAGTGCCACTTTTCCTTATGTTTTACCCATGTGTACTTTGCCTACCAATCCTGAAATACAAGTTATGGATGCGGGTATTAGAGACAATTACGGTGTAAAAACAATGATGGAATATTTATATGTTCTGCAAGATTGGATAAAAGAAAACACATCAGGCATAGTAATAGTGCAAATTCGCGATACTAAAAAAGTATTGAGCAATGAACTTTACAATAAGGTTTCTTTAATGGATAAACTCACTATTCCATTCGGAAATATGTACAGTAATTTCACTAGAACGCAAGATTTTGATCAAGAAGAACTCTTGAAAATTGGTTTGCAAAGTGTTCCATTTAGCGTGGACATGATTTCGTTTAACTTGAGAGAAAACTGGGAAGACAAGATCTCACTTTCTCTTCATTTAACGAGTAGAGAAAAACTTAAAATTAAAAATGCCTGGCAGTCTAAAAGTAATCAGGCTGAATGGTTGAAACTATTGAAAGTCATGGGAATGAAATAGCGAGCTTAATTAAAATTAAAAAATAACTTATTATCGCTTTTTAATTCGTCTGCTAGAATTTCTGATTTTTCTCCTTCTTCTTTTCGTGTGTTTTATGTCAAATGCTTCATATCTATTTAAATCGACATCATGACACCAGTTGTAAAAACCTACGGACCAAATTTTCAGCTTCTTGCTCATGCCTGTTCTGTCTCGTTTCACCAACCAATCAAGCCATCTTCTTGAAGATGGAAAATAGGGCATAAAAAGTACCAATGTCATTATAATTAGCGCCCAACCAAATGGTAAAAAAGGTACAGCCAAACAAATTAGACCTAATACAAATATTATTGCGCCTACTATGAAAAATAAAATACGTTTCAGAATTTTCATTAATGAAGAAACAACATTGTCTTTAATAAGTTTTCTAAAACTTTCAAATTTTAGAAATTTTTAGTTTTTTATGCTTAATTGAGCTGCATTTAACAAAACCTTATGATTTTGCATTCACAGATATGCATTAAGCTGTTATCTTTGTACCGAAATTTTAAAAACAGAATAACAAAATGTCTACAAACAGAACATTTACCATGCTAAAGCCGGATGCAGTTGAGAACGGATATATGGGTAAAATTATTGATATGATCATCAACGCAGGATTCGATATCAAAGCATTAAAATACACACATTTAACTGAGGCTCAAGCTAAAAAATTCTACGAAGTACATTCAGAAAGACCATTTTATGGAGAACTCGTTGAATACATGACTTCAGGACCAATTTTGGCAGCAATTTTAGAAAAAGAAAACGCCGTTGCTGACTTCCGTGAACTTATTGGCGCGACAGATCCAGCGGATGCTAAAGAGGGAACAATAAGAAAAAGTTATGCTGAATCAAAAGCCAAAAATGCAGTTCATGGTTCAGACTCTGACGAAAATGCAGATATAGAAGCAAAATTTCATTTCAACGATAACGAGATTTTCTGAAATTTTTTATAATCTTTTTGAAAAGGACGTCTGGAAACATTCGTCCTTTTTTCATTTATTCTTTATTTATTCTTTATTTATTCTTTCTAATATTTTCATTTAAAATAGAATTGTCTATAATTCAATTAAGATATCTGCCAATCTTGAGCTGTAAATTTTAACTATTTCATTTCAAAAACATAATCTGTATTGTAGGTTCGGACATACAACTTTCCATTTTTTTCAAGAAAATAATCTGGACCAGACTTTAGTAAAGTTGAACTTAATTGTTTACCTGTAAATTTATTCAAGAAATATAAGTAATCTGGTTCGTCTGTAAAACCATATCCTGTGATAATATAATCTTTGTAAATAATAAAATTTCGTGAGTTTGCCACCAATGGTTTTGATCTCCATAACACTTCCAAATTATCTAAGTTTATACATGTTAAGTATGCATTTTCACCAAAACTAGACTTTGCATAAGTTCTATGCGAATTTGAAATGTAAAGTAAATTTCCATCTATTTCTGCCCAAGTAAGTTCTTGATTTACATACTCAATATCCTCTTCTTTAAACTTTGTAGCCAAGGCATAATTTGAAAAATCAACTATATTTTCAGTCTCTCCAGTGGTCTGATTGTAAATCGCCACCAAATCTATTGCTAATTCATAATCTGAGTAAAATATGAGATTGTAGTTTCCCGAAACAATCATTTTTCTAGCAAGGGCGCCAGCTGTGTAAACGGGAAGCCCTGCGTCTTCTAAATACAAAATCAAAGGGTCGCCAGTTATCTCATTTAAAGCCAATTCATTTTGTACAAACCAATTCATTTCGTCTGTTATGTCATTCGCCTTCTTACTAATTTCTATAATTTTTGGAAGTGCAACTTTTTGAGATGATGCTGCTAATGTTTCTTGAAATGTTGGATAAGGCATAACAACAATATTGTCACTTACTTCCTCCCCATCCATTTCGCGTTCTGTATATTCCCAAGTTCCATCGTCGTAAAGTACAACCGGATACCCCGCGTCTGTTGTGCCGTAAGTTTGGCTATTTATTTGAATTGTGAATCCAAAAAGAAAAATTAGAACAATTTTTAAGTTTTTCATTGAATAGAATTTATAAATTATTTAACCAAGTTTAATTAGCAATTTTAATTTGATATTTCTAGGGGTTTTTCATCTTTAGGAACAAAGAACAATAAAATTAAGCCTATTATAAAAAATGCTGCAATTGAAAGTACTGAATATCTTATGCTTGAAAAGTAAATTTCCGATAATCCGAAAAAAGTTAATCCGAAAACAATGCCTACTTTTTCAGTGACATCGTAAAATGAAAAATAACTTGCATGGTCTGTAGTTTCTGGTAAAAACTTACTGTAAGTTGAACGAGAAAGTGCTTGAACGCCACCCATTACCAAACCAACTCCAGATGCTAAAAAATAGAATTCTACAGGTGTCTGAATTACAAAAGCACAAAAACAAAGAATTATCCAAAACACAACAGTAATTGTAAGTGTTTTAATATTGCCTAATATTCTTGACAATCTAGACATTAAGAAAGCACCGCAAGCTCCAAGTATTTGTATAAGTAAAATGGCTATAATTAATCCACTTTTGTCTTTTGGATCTGGCCAGCTGATTTCTCTTTCGGCAAAAATTACTGCCATTAGCATTACTGTTTGAACACCAGTATTGTAAAAGAAAAAAGCAATTAAGAATTTTTTAAGTCTGTAAGTTTTCTTAAAATCTTTAAAAACGCGTTTTAATTCTCGGAAACCTTGCCAAATTATCCCGCTTCTTTTTGGTTTGTTATATACATTATTGGGCAAAACTCTATATGTAATTTGACTAAAGCCAATCCACCATAATCCAACTAGAATAAAGCACCATTTGGTATGTAATGGATCATTCTTTACAATAATTAAACATACCACCAACAATATCATACTGCCGATGTATCCCATAGAAAAACCTTTAGCTGAAATTTTATCATGATCTTCAACATCAGCAATTTCTGGCAAATAAGCATTGTAAAAAACTAAACTATTCCAGAATCCAATGCTCGCTAAAAAGACTGAGAGCATGCTTAATTCAATGTAATCCGCACTAAACATACTCAAACTCATACATGAAAAAGCGCCCAAATAACAGAAAAACTGCATGTATTTTTTCTTATTTCCTGAATAATCTGCAACACCCGAAAGTAGTGGTGATAAAAAAGAAACTACCAAAAATGACGCAGCCAATATCATAGAGAACAACACAGATGTAGAAACAGTTATCCCAAAGAAATCAATTGTCGGAATTTCGTTTAAATTTAATTCTCCATCTTCTCTGCCTTTTGAAGCGAGATAATGAGCGGTTGTAACAGAATTATAAAAAATAGGAAATATTGCAGAAGAAATTACAAGATTATAAACGGAATTGGCCCAATCGTAAAAAATCCAGCCGCGTATAATTTTTTTATTGCCTTTTTCCATAAGTAGTTAATTTAAGATCAGTCATTTCAGGCTTCTTTACTCGCCAAAACCTTGTTGTCTACATAATCTTGCAAATAAGCGTACTTCTCAGCCAACTTTCCATCTTTTGTAGTTTCAGTTGCATTTTCGATTATTCCAAGTTTGTCTTTACCAAATAAATAAGGGAATACATTTTTTATTAGTTCATTTCCAAAATCTTCTGAGGCATCTTTCGGTAATTCGCAAGGTAAATTATCTATTGCCATTACTGCAATACTGCCTTTTTCTTTGAAATCAACTTCTTTATTTGTTTTGGGGTCAAAGCCATAAATAGGGTCGGAAACTTTACTTGCTCGAATAGTTGAAGCTATTGGTCCATTAACATCACAAGATATGTCGCCTACAACTATAAGTCTGTCGTTTTCTTGTAAGTTCTCAAGGGTCAAAATTTTCGGAGATTTATTGCTCCAAAAATGACAAGGAATATACATATCAGATATTAGTGCATATTTATTAAAAACCGATTTATAATTTTCTGGTGTTGAATAAAATTCTTTTTTATCGAAAAGATGGCCATCTATTGGAGCAAAATAATCTTCGGCCTCTAATTGAGTATAAACTGCTTTATTTGAACTTATTAAATATTCTTCTGGTGACAATTCTTTAATTGGTAAAAGATCCAAAATTTCTCTCGCACCATGGCCTACTCTACCATAACCTGTAAGCACAAGTTTAAATTCTTTGGGCAATATTATCTTTGAGATTTCAGATTCTAATTCTTTTCTATCGTGGCAATCGTGTGCTGCTTTAAGTTTAAATGTGCCCGTTTTTTCGCCATAAGTCAAAAATGAATTGTAACAACCAACAATTCCTGCATATCTGCCAAAACCAATAAGTCGTTTTCCGTTTTCATTTTTAATGTTTTCATAGTCTATTAAGACTATTTTTTTATCTAGAACTGCTCGCAAAAGTTCTCTGTTATAAGGTTGTTTTTTAATAGTATGAGAGAAGAACATAAATTTCTTTTCAGGTATTAAATCCTCTACATTAACTTCTTTAACCCCAATAATAAGGTCGCAATCTGCCAAATTTTGTTGTAATGCTATTCCTTCATTCTCATACGTATCATCAGTAAATGCTCGAATATCGCTCGGTTGCACTACAATTTCGACATTTGGAAAACGAGCCATTACTTGCTTGCACTGTTTAGGAGTTAAAGGTACTCTCTTATCTGGCGGAACCTTGCCTTCCTTAATTACACCAACTTTCCATTTTTTCATAAAAACCTTTTATTTTAATGGCTCTGCCAACAAATATAAATCAATAAATTCACGCACGCATCCTTGTCCGCCTTTATTTTTTAAAATCAAATCCACATTAGACTTTACAACTTCCACTGCATCTGCTGGACAAGCAGAAAATCCGCATTTTTTTATAATATCCAAATCGTTAATGTCGTCTCCAATGATTGCCACATTTTCAAGTTCAAGATTCATTTCAGCGCACATTTTTTTGAGCAAGTCAATTTTCGGATCTCTACTCACAATACAATTTTGAATTCCAAGCATTTCCGCTCTTTTTTCGACCATTCCAGGTTGAAACCCAGATGATATTATAGCGACTTGAAAATCTTTAGTTGTGAGATGTCTGATTGCCATACCGTCTTTGGTATTGTATTTTTTTATTTGATCTCCATTTTCAGTGAAATACATTCCGCCATCTGTCATAACGCCGTCAACGTCCAAAATGAGCAATTTAATTTTCTCTATTTTCTTTTTCCAAGCTGGGGTTAAAGCGATTTGCTTAAATAATAGAGCATGGATATCGGTTTCATATTCTTCAGAAACGGCTTCCAAATCGTAGATGGTAAGTTCCATCACGTTTTCGACTTCCATATCGTCTAAAAAATCATCGAAATTTATTCCGGATTTTGCACAAAGTGCTTTTATATTTTGTTCTAATTGCATTTTATAATATTAAATAATATGGTAACCTACACTTTCTGCCACGGGTCTCAATTCACCTAAGAGTTTTGTGAATTCTTCATAAGTAAGTTGTTGTGAAGCATCGCTTTTTGCAACTTTAGGATTTGGGTGCGCTTCAATTAACAATCCATCAATTCCCATCGCTGTGCAGGCTTTTGCTAATGATGGAACGCCATAAGCATAACCCATTGCATGACTAGGATCCAAAACAATTGGCAAATTTGTATATTCTTGCAACCAAGCAACACCGCAAAGATCGAGTGTAAAACGGGTATTAAATTCGAAAGTTCTAATTCCTCTTTCGCAAAGAATTACATTTTCATTTCCTCCCGATAAGATAAATTCTGCAGCCTGAACAAATTCTTGTAAAGTTGAACCAAATCCTCTTTTTAATAAAATTGGTTTTTTAATTTTCGCACAAGCTCTTAAAATTCCTTGATCGTACATGGCTTTTGCACCAATTTGAATGATATCTGTATATTCAATAACATCTTGCACATGGGAAGCATCTCTAACCTCACTTATAATATTTAGGTCAAATTCTTGTTTCATTTTCTGCAACAATTTCAAACCATCTAATCCCATTCCTTGAAAAGAATAAGGACTTGTTCGCGGTTTGTAACATCCACCTCTAAGTGTTGTTAAACCTAAGTCCGAAATTAATTTTGCTGCACTTCTTATTTGATCTTCCGATTCAACACTGCATGGTCCACCGATAAGAACAGTGTTTTTGCTATCGCCACCAATTGTTGTTTTGCCAATGCTAACCGTTCTTGTTTTGTCGATATATTTTTTGGAAGCCAGTTGAATATCGTTGTCAAAAGTCCAAGAATTTTCAACATAACTTTCCTTTCCTTCGGGAATTTTTTTCATACCAGAAGTAGAAATTAGAACATCTTTTCCATCAAATTTTATGTGAAAAGCATTTAATTCTTTGCTAAGATTTTGAATATCTTCAGATTTGGTGTTGGGTTTTAAATGTAAAATCATAATTCTCCTTTAATAAGATTTGTAAAGGTAAGCATACCTTCTGCATTGTTATTTTCATCAACAATTGGTAAGTACATAACGGTAAAATTTGCATGTTTTATTGACTCGAGTAAATCAATTACCGTTTTAGATTTGTTGCAAGTTAATGGATTTCGATTAATCATATCTTCCATCTTCATTTGCGATAAATCGTTTATATTTTTCAATAAAGTTTTTCTTACATCTGCATTTGATATAATTCCTTCTAATTTTTTATTATTAAGAATCATACAAAAACCTACGTCTCCTTTTTCAATGGTTTTTAAAACAGATTCAAAATTTAAATCAGAAATATCAATGGAAGGTGCTTCTGAAATTGGAACCATGAAATCTTCAATTTTATAATGAGAAGAAATATTCCTTTTTGTAAGATTCATTAATGCATTTCCGATAGATTTTTCATTAAATAAGTAAGAACCACTTACAGAAGCATTTACGCCCATGTTTCTAAGAATAAATGATACTTCGGCATTTACGCCACCATCTACATGTATACTTTTTTGCGGATAGCGTTTTCTAAATTGTCTAATTTTCTTGAAATTCAATGCATCAAAAACACCTCCGCTTTGTCCGGGAATTGTAGCCATTATTAGAATAAAATCTAGCTCTTGGTACTTATCAAAAACATCAATATTTGTGGGAGTTGTAATTGCTAATCCCATTTTGGTTCCCTTAATTTTCGGAAATTTAAAATCTGAAGGCAATTGTTCGTATTGAAAAGCGACAAATTCGACCTTAGCAACTTCTAGATATGAAAAATATTTTTGTGGTTCTTCACTGATAATATGCAAATCAACCGGAATATTACTTAATTTTTTAATTGTCTCAATATCGTTAAAAACAGATAAGTTATCATTACAATCTACATGATATAAATCTACTTGGTGCGCATCTAAATCTTGAATAACTTCAGCAAGACTTCTACTTTTATCGCTGTAAACAGAGGCTGAAATTTTCATAATATTTTATTAAGTTTCGCTATTGGTTCGAAATCCTTGGTGCAAAAAACGATATCACATGGAAAGGTATTTTTAAAAAGGGAATTGTTAAGAGTATCTTGTAATTTAACCAAAACTATTTTCTCTTCAATCGTCAAACTCGATAATATATCTGAAGAAGTTGGTATAATTTGTAATTGATAGCGTTTATTTTCATTGAACAGTCGAATAAACTGTTTGTTTTGACCTAGAAATTCTGAATCTTTCCAGAAAAACGCTATATCGGTAGCTAGTTGTTCGTCATTTTCATCATTAAAAAAGACCGTTAAACCTTCGCCCGTTAGTTTATTCCCATAACCCGTAGAGCAGCCATTCAGCGCAAAAATTACTAGAAAAATAGAAAATAAAAGTTTAAAATTCATTGTGGCAAAGTTAATGAAAGTTAGATGGAATAGGTAAAAATCAGGATGAAAAATTGGTGAAATTTTAAGATGTTAAATTAAGGTATTGATGGAATGGAATTGTGATTCAGAATCTGTTTTTAATCTCTATTGAAATTTAAAAAATTAAAATTATTAAACTTAAATTTATTTATGAATAAAAATTTGTTCGGAATAGTGTGATTTGAAAAATATAGGACACAAAAATAGGGCATTTTTCAATGCCCTATTTTAATATTTTAAGGTATTTAGAATTATAATTTAATACTCAAACCTCCGTTAACAAGACCACCTTGACCTAGACCTAGACCGATGTTAATACCGATATTGTCTGTAAAGAAATATCTAAAAGTACCTCCAATTTTAAATGCAACTGGAATTAAACTTTTGTAATTTATCCCTACAAAATCAGGATCGCTACTTGTAAAAGCTGTTTTTCTGTTTTTATATCCTGCACCTAAAGTTAAAGCCACATCTACTTGATCATTATCTACAACATGAAAGTTGAAAGTTGGCATAAAACCAATTTTATTTGTTTTATAATCATAGGTATAAGTTCTAGTCTCATACATGTTAGTATTACTATTATAATAATCATCTCGAGTTTCAGTGAATCTTACAAAAGAATTTTCATAAGCAATATCCA
>JBBSUQ010000033.1:0-23247 GCA_038234235.1 Flavobacteriales bacterium | reverse complement strand
TTCCAACACTTTGATCGTTTTGTAAGGTTAACTTATCCTGCGAACTTGTTGAAAGAACAACCACAGCTTCTTTTGACAACTCCGTTTTGGCTTTCCGGTCAACTGGTTGTTTCCTTATTTTATTGTAGTAAGAACCGCAACCCATTAAGAATAAAAAGAAGAATAAAAAAGGAAATATTAAATTTTTCATAAGAGGTGTTTTCTAAAACATTTGGTTGTTTTCCGAAAGATACTGTTTAATATTAATTAAATTTAATTTCAATAATGAAATTCCTAACGCACAAACCAGTATTTGTGTTAACCCCAATGATAAACTTAAAAGACAAAAGTTAATATAAACACTAAAATTCCTAAAAGAATGAGACCAGTAATTACAGCCATTATCCTAGCAGTTCTTAAATATTTTTCACCTCTTTGAGTATTGTATTCAAAACTTTGAGCTTTACGAATTTTAACTAAACCTATAACTAAAAAAATCAAACCTAACGGCACTCCAAGTATTGTTATTGACAAAAGCAAGGCACCCAATATATCCAAAGAGGCATTATCACTTTTCTTCTCAGCTGCAAACGCAATGTCTATAATTTCTTGATCTGTGAGGGAATCTTGGGGTAATTTCACATTCTCTATTTCAGTAACGGCAGTGTTTTTCAACTCTGTTTTAACAGAAAAATTATCAGAAAGTAGTGGTCTGTCGTTTAATAAAACCTCAACCTCCTGTTTGCTAAATTCATTATCTTTTCCGGAGGCTATTTTTATATCGTCAGATTTTTTCGAAGCAGTTTCAACTATTAATAGAGTTTCTTTTTTGGCCTGCTTTTCAACCGGCTGCTTCCTAATTTTATTATGATAGGAACCACAACTGAACAAAACAAAGAAAGAAAAGATGAAGATTGTTTTTTTCATAAGTGAGAAATACGAGTGATGAAATTATTATGACTAGATAATTATTAACGAATACATCTAGCAAATTATCTTTCTAAATAAAAAGTAGAGCCAGAAGAACAATTAACAATAGCAATACAACTGAAATTATAACAATCCATGCGGTCTGCAAAGCTTTTGCTATTCGCAAATCACGAGCGCCTTTTTCAGTATTGTAAAGCCCAGATTTAGCATTAGAGAGATAAACACTTCCAATGCAAAATAGAATTATTCCTATAATCGAGAAGGTGAAAATTAAAGCAAAAATCATTAAAAGTTTGCTTATTTTACTGTCTCTTGCAGTGGTATCTGCCAAACTTACAATCTGCTCTGCAAACAACGTGTCTTGTGGTAGCGGACTTTCAGATAAATCTAACGAGTGAGAATTGTCATTTAATTTTTCTCCCGAGTTTTTTTCTAAATACCGAATGGAAGAGCTATCACTATTTAAACTTGAATTTGGATTTATCAAACTAAGTGTTGAGTTTGAAGCTACAGTTTTTATTTCAGGTTTAATTTGTAACTGTGCCTCAAGTTTTGTGTCGGATCTTAAATTGTCTGTTTGCGGTTTGGGATCTACAGGTTGTTTTCTTATTTTGTTGTAATAAGAACCACAACTGAACAATGAAAAAAGAAGCGCTAAAGTTATAATTATCCTCATGTTATGAATTTAAGTTTTGAATTTAAAATTAAGTGATTTGATGTCAACTGTAATCGTTTTAAGTTTCAATTACATAACGAATATAATATATTATACGTTTGGTTGAGGTTTTTCACATCTATTATTATTAATCGCAATTTATCGTTTTTCTCTGAAAGCGACATTTTGTTAGGCTGCGCTTGTATAGCTTGAAGAATATTTTGAAAAACTACCGAGTCATAGAAGCCGGATTGTGGGTTATTTATAAAATAGCCTACCATTTTACCACTTTTAATAACCAATCTTTCCAATCCACATTTTTCGGCAACCCATCTCAGTTTAAACGATAAAAGTAAATCATCAACCTCTTCTGGTAAAGAACCAAATCTATCAATCAGCTCCGCACTAAATTTATCTAATTGTTCTTCACTTTCAAAATTATCTAACTCTTGGTATAAACTCAATCTTTCAGAAACATTGTTAACATAAGTATCTGGTATGCGGACTTCAAAATCGGTTTCTAGCACGCAGTCTTTCACAAATTTACTTCCAATCTGATCGGTATTTCTAACTTCAAAAAGATCTTTAAATTCTCCTTCTTTGAGTTCATCAATTGCTTCATTGAGAATTTTTTGATACATCTCAAAACCAATATCAGAAATAAAACCACTTTGTTCGCCACCCAACATATTTCCAGCTCCGCGGATGTCAAGGTCTTTCATTGCGATATTAAAACCCGAACCTAAATCGGAAAATTGTACCAGAGCCTCCAATCTCTTTCTAGCTTCAGAGGTCATCATGCTAAATTTTGGTGCAACGAGATAGCAAAATCCTTTTTTATTAGATCTTCCAACTCGACCACGCAATTGATGCAAATCACTTAATCCAAAATTTTGAGCATTGTTGATGATCATAGTGTTTGCATTGGAAATATCGATGCCAGATTCAATAATTGTAGTTGCCAAAAGCACATCATATTCGTGGTTAATGAAATCCATCATTATTTTTTCAAGCTTGTCACCATCCATTTGTCCGTGACCTATTCCAACCCTCACACCAGGACATAATCTTTGCAACATACCCGAAACTTCCTTGATGTTTTCTAGCCGATTGTGCACAAAAAATACTTGACCGCCTCTGCTAATTTCATAAGCCACGGCATCCCTAATAATTTCTTCATCAAATGAAATAATTTCGGTGAGCACGGGCTGTCTGTTTGGCGGTGGTGTGCTAATGATGCTTAAATCTCTTGCGCCCATTAATGAAAATTGCAGTGTTCTTGGTATTGGCGTTGCAGTGAGGGTAAGCGTATCAACTGTAGCTCTTACGGTTTTAAGTTTGTCTTTAACGGAGACGCCAAATTTCTGCTCTTCATCAATTATCATTAAACCAAGGTCTTTAAATTTAACTCGGTTAGAAACTATTGCGTGGGTTCCAATTAAGATATCAATTTTGCCTTCAGCAAGATTTTTTAGAGTTTCCGTTGTTTTTTTGGCAGATTTAAATCTGTTTATATAATCTATGGTACACGGAAAATCTTTTAATCGTTCTTTAAAACTCCGATAGTGCTGCATGGATAAAATTGTAGTCGGAACCAATATTGCTACTTGCTTGCTATCTGTAACTGCTTTAAATGCTGCTCTAACTGCTACTTCTGTTTTCCCAAAACCTACATCGCCACAAATTAACCTATCCATTGGTGTTGGAGATTCCATGTCTTCTTTTATGGCATTTGTGGCCTTCTGCTGATCTGGAGTGTCTTCATACATAAAACTTACTTCCAATTCGTTTTGGAGATAAGAATCGGGCGAAAAAGCAAACCCAGGCTGACTTTTACGCTTGGCGTATAGTTGAATAAGATCAAAAGCCAGTTCTTTTATTTTCTTTTTTGTTTTATTTTTAAGAGTTGTCCAAGCCTGAGTTCCCAATTTGTTCATTTTTGGGGCTATCCCATCTTTGCCTGTAAATTTCGAAATTCTGTGTAGGGAATGAATACCAACATACAAAACATCGCCATCTCGATAAAGTAATCTTATTGCTTCTTGAGATTTTCCATTAACATCAATGGTTTCTAGACCAGAAAACTGGCCTACTCCGTGATCAATGTGTGTTACATAATCTCCTTTTTGAAGATTGTAAATTTCTTTTAAAGTTAATGCTTGTTTGGCATTTTTAAAACCTTCTTTGAGCCTGAATCTATGGTATCGTTCAAAGAGTTGATGATCGGTATAGCAAACTAACTTATTATCGGGCGAAACAAAACCTTCGTGCAAAGCAAAAGGCATGGGAGTGAAATTAACTTCGCCCCCAATGTCTTCAAAAATTTTTTCAAGGCGTTCAACTTGTTTGGGCTGGTTAGAAAAAATGAGATTTGTCATTCCCTTTTTTTCTTTTTCAATTAAATCTTGTCGGAGTAAATCGAAATTTTTATTGAAACTTACTTGCGGTAAAAAATTAAAAACCAAAGATAAATCAGATGCATAAGTATTTTCACTTCCAAATTCAATCAGCGATCGGTCGTTAATTATTGATTTTAATTCAGATGGATGAAAATAAAGATCTTTTGGGATGCTGCTTTTAGTTTCACTTTTAATTTCATTAAATATTTTAACTGACTTATCGTATTCTTTTTGTAAAACATCCTGAGTCAATTGAAATGATGAAATCCAGACGGTGGTATTTTTACCTAAAAAATTAAAAAAATTGTCGTTTATATTATCGGTCATTTTTCCTTGTACATTTGGGATAACCGAAAAGTATTCATGTGTTTTAATAGAGAGTTGAGTAGATGCATCAAAAGTTCTTATAGATTCTACTTCATCGCCAAAAAACTCTATTCTAAAAGGAAAATCGCCACTGTAACTAAAAACATCTATTATTCCTCCACGGATGGAAAACTGACCAGGTTCGTAAACAAAATCCACTCTTTCAAAATGGTATTCAAGCAACAATTCATTTATAAAATCTATAGAATATTCTTTTCCTCTTTGTATTTTTAAAGTATTTGCAGTTAATACTTTTTGAGTTGGAACTTTTTCAAATAATGCTTCGGGATAACTCACCAACCAAACATTTTTACCTGAGTTTATTTTATCTAAAACTTCTGCCCTTGCAACCACATTTGCATTGTCGGTGTCTTCCAATTGATAGGGAACTTTATAACTGGCAGGATAGAAAAGTATGCGTTTATCATCGGGGTGTAAACCTTCCAAATCATTCATAAAATAGGCAGCTTCTTCTTTATCGGAAAGTATAAAAAGATGGTTACCAGTAGTTTGTTCGGCTACTACAGATGCGCAAATAGTTTGAGAAGAGCCAACCAATCCTTTCCAAGAGATTTTGGTTTCTGCGTATTGTAACTGTTCTGCGGTTTGAACTACAGGTAAGAGTTTTGAAAAGTATGTTTTAAACTTTTTTAAATCCATTTTTTATCCTAGGTACTCAAGCACTTTTTCTACCATTTGTTTGGATCCGGCAATAAAAGAAACTCTTTGGTGGAGTTGTTTTGGTTCAATATCTATAATATTATTTTTACCATCTGTTGCCAATCCTCCTGCTTGTTCTGCAATCATAGCCAATGGGTTGCATTCGTATAATAATCTTAACCTACCTTCTGGTGAGTTATCGGTTGCAGGATAAATGTAAATTCCACCCTTTATGAGATTTCTATGAAAATCGGCTACTAAAGAACCAATATATCTTCCAGAATAAGGTCTGCCAGTTGCATCATCCACCTCTCTACAATATTCTATGTATTTTTTAAAACCTTCGTCGCATCGATTCAAGTTTCCTTCATTCATTGCATACAACCTTCCAGTTTCGGGCATTTGCATAGTTGGGTGTGATAGACAAAATTCTCCTATTGATGGATCGAGTGTAAAACCATTAACACCTCTTCCGGTGGTATAAACCATCATTGTAGATGATCCATACAAAACATATCCTGCAGCTACTTGCTGGTTTCCTGCTTGCAACATATCTTCTAAAGTCGCTGGAGTGCCAATGTGAGATTTTCTTCTATAGATGGAAAAAATAGTTCCGATAGAAACATTTACATCGATATTTGAACTACCATCTAGAGGATCAAAAAGAACTACGTATTTTCCTTTGTTGGAATAAGGTGTATCGAATGCTAAAAAATCTTCTTGTTCTTCAGAAGCTATACCACAAACTTCACCACCCGTTTCAAAAACCCTAATAAATTGCTTGTCGGCAATTACATCTAATTTCTGTTGTTGTTCGCCCTGAACATTTATATCGCCTTGTGCGCCAAGAATATCATCAATTAACCCAGCACGGCGAACATCTCTTGTCACAATTTTTGCAGCTACAGAAATATCACTTAATAATCTAGACAATTCTCCAGAAGCAAAAGGAAAATCTGCCTGACGATCCATTATAAATTCGTGTAGTGTGATAACTTTAGACATAGATTTATTTTTTGCAAATATCGTTATTTGAAGTCAGTTTAAAAAGTAATAATTCTTTTATCCATCTGTATATTATACAACCCAGCTCCTGAAGTAGAAAAATCCTAGTATTAGCACAATGTATCTTATAAGTTTTCCTAGAAACATTAGTAAAAAAACAGGTATAAATTTAAGACGGAAAAATCCCATGGCAACAATTAACGGGTCCCCGATGAACGGTATCCAGGAAAGTAAGGCAATCCAAACACCTCTATCGTTAATACGTTTTTCAAATTTCGCTAGTTTTTCGGTTGTGAGCCCTACTTTTAGCAACCATTTTGGATTACCTAAATAACCCATTCCATAGCAAGAAAGTCCTCCGAGTGTATTGCCAGCTACGCCAAAAAACAAACAGAGGTATGGATTGTAGTCTTGTTGTAATAAAACAATCAGTACTGCCAATGAAGGAAAGGCAAATACAGTAGCAGATATAAATGTGCTAATGAACAAACCAAAAAACCCCCACGATGCTAAATCCATATATCCAGTTCTTTTAAAACAAATTTTTCAAAAGAAAGTTTTTAAAATAAACCTTCAAAAACAAAAAAGACCGTCTGCTTTTGACAGACGGTCTCAAAACTAAGTTTTATTCTTTTATTTTTTAACTACTTTACGAGTAACTTGACCTTCGTTAGTTGTTAAATTTACATAATACAAACCATCATTGTAAGTTGATAAGTCTAATGTTAATTTGTGCGCACCTGAATTTTGACCTGCAAAGTTTTCAGTTGAAACAATTTTACCTGAAACATCATAAATCGTAATTTGAACATCTGAACTGTTAGTTAAAACATAGTTCAAAACACTTTTACCAGCAGTAGGATTTGGAGAAACCGTAGCAACTATATCTGAAGAAAGAGATTCTTCAAGAGAAGCTGTAGGGTTCATGTTTACTCTTACCATTGGTACTCTTGGATTAGACAAACCAAATAATGCATCACTTGCATCATAACCTAAAACAGTGTTTGGTAACGCGGGTTGTGCAGATCTAAACTGAACATCTGCAGTTCCACCACCACCAAAGTGACAAGCCATTACTAACAATTCATCTCCAGTAAAAACAGGAATATTCGTTGTAGTGGGAATGGTTAACGTTGTTCCATTATTACCAGAAGTAATGGTAAGCAAACCAGTTGTACCAATTAAAAAGTAATCACTTGCAGTTGCATCAAATCTATATACTTCTCCGTAAACATCTTGTCCAACATTAGTCGCCGCTGTAGAAATTACCATTGACATTTCAAAAATTTTATCGTCATTTAAAACTTCCATAATATTTCCGATTTTAAATGCCATAGTTGAATTAGATGAAAAGTTAGAAATAACTCCAACTGGTGTTCCATTATCTACGGCAAAACGATATTGTGTAATATTCAAAACATCTGTAGATGTATTATCAGAAATTGCATCATCAGGATTTGTAGCTGTTATTGAAAAAGCAGTATTGTAAACTAATGGAGCAACAGCAGCAGGAGTAAATGCAGTTGTAACTAAAGAATCTGATGTACCAGCTGCAATTGTAACACCTGGAGAAGAAACTGTACCACCACCATTGTCAATAGTTACACTTAAAACAGTATTACTTTGTGGCAATTGACCAAAGTTTTGTACGTTAGAACTAAAAGTAACAGGCGACTGTTGGTTAATTGGTAAAGAATAATAATCTAATTCAAAAGTACCAATAGCTCTGTTTTTAAGTCTAATTGCTAAATCATTGTCAAAGCTTTCACGAACTGTAACATCGTCAATTTGCCAAAAATAATGAGAACTACCACCAGTACCATCAAATCTAAAACGCATTTTAAAGTTTGTAAGGTTAGTAGCAGTAGCTAAATAACTTGTTAAATCAATTTTTCTTAATGTTCTAGGAACAAAAACATTAACGCCTGCTCCAAATGGAGTAACATCAAATTCAGTGAAAGTAGTAAAATTGTCTGTAGAAACTTGAACCACTGGTTTGAAAGCATTATCACAACAAGTTCTGTAAGAATGTTCGAATGAAATTACAACGTTAGAAAACGTAGACAAGTCAATAACTGGCGACTCTAAATTTCCAACTAAATTTACATAAGGCGCTGTAGCATTAAACAAATCTGCATCAAAAATGGCAAAACCATTTGCATTTGTAGTTGATAGAATTTTTTGCGCAGCAGGATTTGAAAACGGACCGTTAGGACCATCAAGGTCAAACATCCATACCCCAGCATTAGCTCCTGATCCTACCCAACTATCCAAATTTCCGTTGAATTGTGTACTGTAGATAACATCACCAGCTGCTTTTTCAAATTCGTAAACTGGAGCAACCTCAACAGTTTTATCACTTTTCTGTGGTGAAAAATCACCTTCAGCCTGTGGATAATTTGCAGAATTAATCTGCGCAAAACTCGTTGAAGCTAAGGCCAGACTTGCAAAAGATAAATAAATTTTTTTCATATTTTTTTAAAATTTGATTTTAACAAAGATAAATCTTTTTTCTTTAAGAATTTAAAATGTATCAAATATCCTTTAAAAAGGGCATTTTTAATTGTAAAGTGTGCAAATTGTCTGATGAAAGGCTGTAGGATTTTATTACATCTTGGTCTTCTAGTTCTAATAAATTAGTCGCATCGGGTGAATGAATGGCAGATTGACCATTGTATTGTATATTATTATTATCAAAACCAATCCTATTAAGACCCGCAACATAAGCTTGATTTTCGATAGATCTCGCCGCAAGAAGAACTTTCCAATGAGCAATTCTTTTTTCGGGCCAATTGGCTACGTATAAGATTAAATCGAATTCTGTTTTGCCAGATTCAATTCTGTTTCTGGAAATTTCTGGAAAACGCAAATCATAACAAATTTGTAAAAGTATATTCCATGATTTGTAAGTGACAACAACTTTTTGTTCACCGGCAGCAATGGTTTTATCTTCTCCAGCCATTCCAAAGGTTTTGCGTTTGTCATAAAAAACAACGTTTCCGTCGGGATACACAAAAACACCTCTGTTTCTATAATAACCTTTGTCATTTATGAATATAGATGTATAAATTGCACAGTTTTTCTGAGATGCTTTGTACTTTAGAAAATTGAGCGCAGTTGAATTTTCCCAAATTTCGGCTACTTTAACATTCATGCTAAAACCTGTGCTAAACATTTCTGGGAGTAATATTAAATCAGTAGATTCAATTTCATTTATTTTCTTTTCAAAATGCTCGAGATTTTCACTTATATTTTCCCAATACTGAGTTGTTTGAACGAGTGTAACTTTTAAATTCTGCATAATATTTCTGTAGCTTTTTCAAGGGTTTCATTTTTCTTTGCGTAACAAATTCTTATATGATGATTATTGGTTTTTTCTTTACTAAATACCGAAATAGGAATGCTCGCAATTTTAAATTCTTCAACAAGATTGTTACAAAAATCAATATCGTTTAACTTGCTTATTTTACTATAATCTAATACTTGAAAATAAGTTCCTTCTGAAGGCAAAATATCGAACCTTGATCCTGCCATTAATTTCTGAAAAAAATCTCTCTTTTCCTGATAAAACTCTCCCAAAGAATCTATTTTAGGAAGGGTAATGTATTTTGCCAATGCTTCTTGACACACGCTGTTTACGCAGAAAACTAAAAATTGGTGCACTTTTTTTATTTCAATCATTAATTTTTCGGGTGCTACAATATATCCAATTTTCCAACCTGTGATATGAAACGTTTTACCATAGGAAGAAATGACAATTATTCTTTCCCGAAAATCCCATAAACTATGAGCAGAAATATGCTTTTTCTCAAAAATTATAAATTCATAAACTTCATCAGATAAAAGTATCAAATCAGGAAAATCTGCTAAGATTTGTCGTAAAGACTGAAAATCATCATCGTTCCAAACTTTGCCTGAAGGATTATGAGGATTATTAATAATCAACATTTTGGTTCTTGATGAACAGTGTGTTCTTATTTTATCCCAATCGGGCAAATAATTTTCATTCAAAGAAATATGTACAGGAATGCCTCCTGATAAAATTATGGGTGCTTCGTAGCAATCATAAGCCGGATCTAGAATTATTACCTCATCTTCTTTTTTAATGAGTGCAGTAATTGAAGTATAAATTGCCTGTGTGGCGCCAGCGGTAATTAGCAAATCATTACCGACATCAACTTTTCTACCATATTTATAATCAATTATTTCTGCTGTTTTTTCTAATAGATTAATAGAACCCGCTAAAGGTCGGTATTGATGAGTATTGCTCTTTGCAGCCCAAACCAAACTTTCAGTAAGATCGGGATCTATATCAAAATCAGGAAAGCCTTGACTTAAGTTTATTGCATTGTATTGATTGGCTTTAGCAGACATTATACTAAAAATCGTGGTGCCAACCTCTGGAAGTTTCGACATTGTTTGGTATTTTTGGTTAAAATTAAAATCTTTTATTCATGCATCAACTATTTAAGTGGAGTTATTCTTCGTTAAAAATCTTTAAGATATTTTTGGTAATATTTTTCATAACTACTTCCTGCAACAATGAAAGTAAAGAATTCTGCAAATGTATATCACTCGGAAATGATTTTAATAAAAAGTCTGAAGCTTACTTGAAAGGTGAAAAAGTAAATGAACAAAAGGTAAAAGAAGCAAAGGAAGAAATGAACAAGGCTTGTGATAAATTTAAAACAATGCCTGCGGCCGAATTACAAAAGTTAAAGAATGTCTGCGATTCTTGAAAATGATTTATCTTTTGCATTCTCTAATTCAAATTCTGAAGTATCAGTTTTTGATTGTTGTAATTGTTTACTAGTTTGGCGCGAACCATCATGACTATAGCCTGGAGGGCCAAAAAGATAAGCGATTTTTTCGGCAAATTTTAAATCAGAATTTTTTACATCCCGATAAATTTGTTGCCACTCATGAAATATCACTTTTATAGGATTGTTGCTTTTTATATTGGAAGTTAATCCATAAACTGGTTTTTGATCTTCGAGTTCTGCTTGAAAAGTCCCAAATATTTTATCCCAAATTATGAGTAACATGCCCATGTTTTTGTCCAAATAAACGACATTGCTGGCGTGGTGAACGCGGTGGTGTGAAGGTGTAACCAGAAAATATTCCAAAACGCCTAATTTTTTCACTGACTGCGTATGAACCAAAATACCGAAAATTTGTGTGGCACTGTAAACAAAAAGGATATCCAAAGCATTGAAACCACAAAGTGCTATTGGGATGAAATATAAAAAACGATAAAGTGGTTGAAAAACAGAAGATCTAAAGCCTACTGTTAAATTAAATTCTTCACTGTTGTGATGCGTAACATGAATGGCCCAAAAAACCCGACAGTAATGGTCTACTCGGTGCAACCAATAATACATAAAATCTTGAAAAACAATAAGCACTAACCAATATAAAAACCCAGTTAATGTATTACTGATGAAAGCGTGATTGTAGAAAAACAAAAGCACTAAAAGACAAATTCCTCTCACCAAAACATCAAGACCCATATTGGCCGCTGTGAGATAAATGTTTTGAAGAACTCCTTGAGAGGTATAAAGATTCTGTTTCTTAAAATAAGAATAGAAAAATTCAAAACCGATAACTAAAATGTATATCGGTATGGAAATCATTACCATTAAAGCTTCCCTGTATGCGTCCACGTGCAAATTTAACTAGAAAAATTAGTATTTATTTGTGGTAAGATCTTCTACCTTTAAATAATGCGTGATTTAAATTAGTGAAACTCAAAGAAAACTCTAATGAACCACCATAAGATGCTCTTCTCAAAGCAGATACTGTAATATCATAAGAAATACCAAATTTAAACCCTTTGTAATCTACATTAACAGTCGGAATTATAGCGTCTTTTAACCTGGCATACATACCAAAACCAAAATACGCATCTTGGTTTAAACCTGTGATTTTTGTTCCGTTTTGAAAACGATATCTTAGCATAGCGCCAAAAATTGTTTCATAATGTGGACCTTGTATAAATTGAATAACACTTGCATCAATAGCCAAAGGTGAATTAACAATTTCTTTTATAATTGAAGCATGACCAACATATTTTCTATAAAGTTTGTCGGCAGATATTCCGTTGTATTTTAAAGTTGGCTGATTGATGTGGTATGCCGCAAGTCCCATTTCGAGTTTAAAACTTTCATTTCTTGCAAAGGTGTTTTTCTTAGAATCATAAACATAATAAAAACCAGCGCTACCATCAAAGTAAGCAAAACTATTAACGTTATTGCTTTCACCACTCAATATAGTTTCATCAAATTTTTCACCATCCCATTGATTTTCAAAACGCAATTTTTGAATATCTCCTTTTCTGCTTCCAAATCCGGTTTGTATTCCCATGGAAAAGGTTGAACCTTTATCAGTAGGAATTATACCACTCAAAGTTAAACTTCCGTTTTGATTTCCAAAGTTTCCATCGCCGCCTATATCATTATAAAACATTACACCAAAGCCTAAATAAGCCCCAGGGTTTAATTCATCTTTTAATATATTTACATCAGCCGATACATTCGTTGTTGTAAACTTGGTTGTTGCACCCATCCATTGATTTCTTTGATTGATTATCGCCCTTTCCCAACCATTAAAAACACCAGTTGCACCAGGGTTGATTAAAAGAGGAGTCTGCGCAGTTTGCGAAAAGTGCAAATCTTGAGCAATAAAAATCGTAGGTATAAAAAGAAATACTGTTAAAAGTTTTAGCATCTTATCTGATAATTGTAATGTTCCCCGATTTAGTTTCGGTTTCATTATTATTATAAATTATTTCAATCATATAAGCATAAACACCACTGTTAAGGGGTTCGCCTTTGTAATCACCTTTCCAAGTTAAAGCAGGATCACTAGATTGTAAAATTCTATTTCCCCAACGGTCATATATGTAAAATGTAAATGACAATACATCGTTCCCAACAATTGGTCTTAAGAAGTCATTTTTACCGTCACCATTAGGTGAAAATCCACTAGGAATATTAACACTATGAGTAGAAGGTAAGGTTGGAGGAAGTGGTGGTGTGTTTTCCAAACGAAAAACCGCCACAATTGTTTCAGGTTGGGTTACCGCCATGCTATTAGAGATTGAATCAACAGGAAAGTCCAAAGGGCCCGCTAAATATTCCCAATGATCAAAAACATATCCAGTATTTGGATTGGCTTTTAATAAAGTTTGAATTCCTCCAAAATAAGAACCGCTGAAAGGATAAGTTGGCAGCCAAGTTGAATTAACTTTAATAGTTCCCGAACCAACCGGACTTACATCATAACTCACTGCATAAGGTCCAGAAAGATTATAACAGTTAATAAGTCCCGTTTCTAATGCTGTACATCTTAGATCAATAAAATCTTTTAATTCTTGAACTTTACCTTGCCAGCCAGCTAATGTACCACCCCATTTAGCTATTTGTCCGGGCATTTCAGGAGTGATTTCTAAAATCATACTATCCAAAAGCGAATTTAAATATTGACATGAGAAACTAGTATTTATTAAATCGGCATATCTTGTAATATAATACTGTTCTACCTGCGGATTTTCATTAATTAGTTTTTGTAAAATTGCTGTATGTCCTTGCCCTCCCGGATCTGGAAGATTTTCAACATTACAAGGATCTGCATTTGCTGAAACATCGGGTATGCCCGTGTAATTAACATAATGCCCAAATGTTGCATCCATATCCCAAAGGGTATATCTCCACTTTTTCTTATCACCTAAAGTATCTGTACCGTGCCACCATGCAGTGTTCCAATTTAACCAATCTTGAGAAACTATGTAAGAATTAAGTACAAAATAATCTACAAGCGATTCCCAGTTGAGTAAACTATCCACATAATTAAAGTTGGCCGCAACTCCCATATTATTAGTTGCAACATAATTTTTTAAATTGTCCCAGTTTATTAGAGCATTTGGAGCGCCATAATCTTGCCAAGTACCTCCCCAAGTTTTTAAATATTCTAAATTATATTTATCTTGACCGTAATAATAATCTGTATAATCTGAATCATCTGCTTTTTCACGCAATTCGTATACTCCCCAATATTGGCCATTCAAGTATAAGATACATGGTCTCCAAGTTCTTTCATCCATTTTTAAATCTGCTCTTATTGACAAAGTGTGAACAAACGCATCTCTTATGTGCGCTCCATTCTCAAAAGGATAATTATCATTTGCTGCAGGTTTTAAAATCAATCTTTGAAAATTTTCTCTTGTTTTTTCAGGAAAAATTTGGTGTTCAATATCATCGTTGTATCCAAACTGATCTCTCATTATAAAGTCAAAGCCTCTTTGTGGATATGCCCAGCTGTCATTGCCGTGTTTGTTAAAATCTCCTTCGCCCTCATCGATGAAGGATTTATCTGTCTCAAACAATTCGAAAGCACCTACTGGATTTCCACTTTGACTTCCATTTGCAATAAGGTTTGAAACTGCAGCACTACTGATTGAAACTACCGGCATAGCATGATTTACACCGATGAAATAAGTATTTGTCTCATTAAAAGATGGCAAATTAGTGCCAAATGCAGCAGCTCTTAAAACTGTTGTAGCGGCAATATTAATGGGTCCTGTATAAGCTGTAGATGCAGCGGTTGGTGTTGAGCCATCTAAAGTATATCGTATTGTTGCAGCGGCATCAGTACAAGACAAACTCACAGATTGCGCTCCCGCATAAAAACCTGGAGCAACACTCATTGTAGGTTTTGGAGTGTAAAAATTAACGCCTCCACTATTGGCAGCATTTGGAGTTGGTGTGGTAAATAAACTCCAAGTTGCAGCACCATTTGTGGTTCTACCAACTGAATGATTAGATTTTGTAAGATTGGTAATTTTTAAAGAATCTACAATATTTCCCAATGAGTTTGAAAGAATTATCCAATCTCCAGCTGTTTGCGTTAATCCGAAATTAGGATGAAGTTCACTTCCAGAGATTGTGTTTCTTTTAGAGCAAGAAATCATTAAATACCCATTCGCGGGAACATTTACTGTTGGTACAAGCCACTTAGTAGGATTTCCACTTTTATCAGATAGAAAATATCCGCCTATATTTACCGCTGAACCTGTTGTGTTAAAAAGTTCTATCCAATCTTCGTTTTGACCAAATGCATCTGTATATCCACTTGTGTTTGAACAAGAATATTCATTGATTACAATTTGCGAATTTGAGTAAGAAAATAATGCACAGAAAATGGCACTTAGCCATAAAATTTTGAAGTTAATTTTCATATAAAAGTATGTATCTCTAACAAATATTAAAAAATATTTAATGTAATATTACGAAATTATTAATAACATTTCTAATTTTAGACGAAATTTAGCCACATAAGTTGGGTGAATACTAGAATTTTAACATTTCAAAACTTAATAATTAAATGAAATATTCCATCATACTCATTATAACAATATTTCTAATCTCTTGCAACAAAAGGCCAGGAGAAGGAGGGTTAGGCAAAATAAACGGCAAAATAATTGAAAATAAATATTCAAGCGGAGGTGTATTATTGTCAACATACGATAAGGCTGATCACGATGTTTTTATCATTTATGGAGACGATGACAATATTTTTGACGATAAAGTTTCAACTTCATTTGATGGTACTTTTGAGTTTAATTTTTTAAACAAGGGGGTCTATCGCATATTTACTTATAGCAAGTGTTCTAGTTGTCCGAGTGGCGACACCATAGTTTTGGTAAATGGAGTAATCGACAAAAGAAAAGACCAAATAGATCTTGGAACCATAACTATTAGCAAATAGTGAAAAAGCTTTTATTTTTATTCTTTTTAATAATTGGTGCTATTGCGGAAGCGCAGGTATATAAAACTGCGGAAGTTTGGATAACTACTGGTTTAAAGTACGAACTTGGAAAAAACACAGATATTGGTTTAGATTTAAACGAAAGAATTGGGGCTTATAGGTTACAAACTTTTTTCCCAGAGATTTATATAAAACACAAGTTTACCTCCTATTTTAAACCTTCGCTGG
This sequence comes from Flavobacteriales bacterium, assembly GCA_038234235.1. Lineage (GTDB taxonomy): Bacteria > Bacteroidota > Bacteroidia > Flavobacteriales_D > Crocinitomicaceae > JBBSUQ01. The sequence goes on along the minus strand of JBBSUQ010000033.1, from coordinate 7,260 downwards.
AATATCGGACAGTGTGGGATTTAAAAAGTGATGGACGTTATCAATTTGGCAATAGAATTAATCTTAATTTTAATTTTGAATACGATTTATCTAAAAGATTAGAAGCATCTTTTAGAGTTAGGTTACAACAAGGATTCTCCCGATTAAACAGTACGGATTATTCCGCAGATTTCGATAATTCATTAAGATTTAAACCCGAAATTCAATACGATTTAAAAGGAAAGAAATATACTCCTTCCGGAGGTTTAGAGTTTTTCTATAATCCTCAAAACTCAGACCTTGGAAACAGATTTACACGCATAAGATATTTTCTTGGTTTAGATTTTAATTTATCGGGCCCAAATGAATTGGGAATTAAATATTTCTTTGATCAATCAATTAATATTCCCGACCCGGTGCGTCGTCATGTGTATTCTATAAGTTTTACGCACACTATTAAGCACAAATCTGAAGATGAAATTTTGAAAAAAGAACTAGAAGAATTAAAGAAAAATAAAATTTAGTTTAATTTGGTTCTTCGTACTGACGAATTTGAACGTTAACATCTAATACCTCTTTAATTTCATTTTCTGTAATCCCTTGTTCCAAATACCAAGTGTACTTTCCAATTTCAGGAAATTTTCTTTTACTAAATTTTAATTCATTTTGAATGGTAGTTCCGGTTTTGGTTCCAAGCCACTCTCCTTTGTCATCTGCTATTCTTATTTGAAAAGGCTCTCTAGCTTCTAACTTTGAAGGTGTAGTAGTTTTTAAATAAATCCACATGTTGTTGTAAGCATAATCACTAGTGGTGCGCACAGATATTAACATGTCATAAAACTTAGTTGTATCTGAAATTTCAAATTCAAATTTTGGCTTTACGTTTTGATTCCAAATATGATTCTTAAAACTGAATGCTTTGTTATAATAGGGTGTATCTCCACAGGAAGATACACCCATTAAAATAATGAACAATATAGCTCTAAAAAATTTTAACTTACTGCTTTCAATATTCACTTTAAAACTCACTTTAAGACTCACTTGGTTTTTGATTTGAGTTTTTACCTGATTGTCCAGAAGGTAAGTCATTCATTAACCTTTTATTTCTGTTTTTATTTTTTGGCTTTTGTTCCGAATTTTTTGAAGCAGTGACCTCTTTTGGAGCATTGCCAGCCTGGTTTAAATTTTGATCAGCTTGTTTTGCTGGTTGATTTTGAGGTTTTTTATTCGGATTATTGTTCACTTTCGGAGCATTTGGAGCAACTACTCCAGCCGTGCTCTGATTACTCGGTTTAGTATTTCGGTTATTATTTGGTTTTCTTTTTTTCTTGAAAGCATGTTCAAATCTGTTCAGACTATCTTGACCTACTACATTTGTATAATCGGGTTCTTTAACCACAATTTCAACAAAATCTTTAAGATCAGCCGGTTTTTGGTCTTCTTTATTCATTTTCATGATTTCCTTTACCCGTTCTGGACTTAAAGGAATTAAACCTGAACCTTGACCTGCATCTCCCTCATACAAATACCACATTTGCCTTTTAAAGACATCTGTTTTAATATGGAAAGCTTGACCTTTGAGAGTTTGAAGTTTAATATCTGTTTTCGGAAAATCTTTTATGCCTTCCAAATACATATCGAGCTCATAGTTTAGGCAGCACTTTAATTTACCACACTGACCTGCTAATTTTTGAGGATTAAGAGATAATTGCTGATATCTTGCCGCAGAGGTAGAAACCGATCTAAAATCAGTAAGCCATGTTGAACAACAAAGTTCTCTTCCGCAAGAGCCTATTCCTCCCAAACGAGAAGCTTCTTGGCGTGAACCAATTTGTTTCATTTCAACACGAACTTTAAACTCGTCTGCTAAATCTTTAATTAACTGTCGAAAATCTACTCTTCCTTCTGCAGTGTAGTAAAACAGAGCCTTAGAAAGGTCTCCCTGATATTCTACATCAGATATTTTCATCTGTAAATTTAAGGCAAGAGCTAAAGTTCGTGATTTAAACATCACATCTTTTTCAAAAGATCTTCCTTGAATCCATTTATCTATGTCTTCCTGATTCGCAATTCGTAATATTTTCTTAGCTTCAAAAGCTTTAAAATTCGATACCTTTTTGTTAACCTGGATTTTTGCAAGTTCACCGGTGACAGAAACAATTCCTACGTCATGACCCGGACTACAATCTACAACAACAACATCTCCCGCTTGAAGACTTAAGTTTTTGTCGTTTCTATAAAAACTTTTGCGGCTGTTTTTAAATCTAACCTCCACTATATCATAAGTTGCTTGACCTTGTGGCAATTCCATATTTGCCAGCCAATCAAAAACTTCTAATTTGTTGCATCCTCCAGAACTACAGGTACCGTTGCTTTTACATCCGCGTGGAGTTCCACCACTGCCACAACTTGTACAACCCATAAAATTCTTATTTACTGTAAAATTAACAAATAATTGATACAAAAATTTACTTCTGTAAAATCATGCTGCATGCAAATATCGCATAACGTTGAAACATACTGTGGTAAAGAGAATTTTAGAATTAGCATTTCTTTCAAGTTCGTAGTACGATTTATCAAACAATTCCATTAGTGGAAGAATGTTGTTTCCCGTAATAAATTTTGAGAAATTTTTAAGAAAATCATCTTCTAAACTTGAAACGCGGGTAAGTTGATCGTCTGTATAATTTTTTAGCATGCTTTGTCGAAACATGTGGAGTGCATATTTTAAAAATGCCTTTTGAGCCTCTTTGTTGTGTGTATTTACTTTTTCTGACCATTCCAGCATTTCAAGCACTTTTCTTTTATAACATGCCCGCATTAATTCTATGAAAAGATCTCGATTAATGTCTTGTGTTTCGTTTTGATTTAACTCTTCTTGAACTTCAAGAAAATCTCCATCTGCTCTTGCGGCTAAGCTATCTGCTTTTTCATTGGTGATGTCGTAACATTTTCTTAAATAATCGCTTAAGTCATCAATATTAATACGAGGAATTTTAACAATTTGCGTGCGAGATAAAATGGTTTGCAAAAGTGAATCCTGAGTTTCACTAACTAGAATAAAAAGGGTTCGAGCAGGAGGTTCTTCTAAAATTTTTAGCAATTTATTGGCACAAGTTGGGTTCATCATTTCTGCCATCCAAATAATCATCACTTTATATCCTCCTTCAAAAGATTTCAAGTTTAATTTCTTTATTATTTCCTGACTTTCATCTGTACCAATGGTCATGGATCTTACTTTTGAATCTATTGCTTTGTTCCAATCATTTGATGAAAAATAAGCATTGGAAGCAATGGTTTCTCTCCATTCGGGAAGAAAAGGATTTGAAGTTTTATTAATTGATAAAACCAAAGGAAACGAAAAATGCAAATCCGGATGCTGTAAAGCACTTACTTTTCTGCACGAGGGGCAAACACCGCAACTGTCATCGGCTTGTTTGTTTTCGCAAAAAATATATTGAACAAAAGCAAGTGCTAAAGGGAGTGAACCATAGCCGGCTTTGCCCAAAAACAGTTGTGCATGACTGATTTTATCTTCTTTGACTTCTTTAATAAGTTGATTTTTTAGCAAACGCTGTCCAATCACATTTTTGAATTGCATGCTTTAAAAGTACATTTTTATCCTAAAATTCAAATCTATTTCATTAAATTTGAAATGAAAAACTCGAATATTCTTAGTTAAGAGTATTAAAATAACAGCGAAATGAAATTATTAACAGTATTGTTTATACTATTCTCGAGTATTAACGCAATGAGCCAAATTAACGGCATGGTTATGGTTAAAGACGCAGAAATTGTTAACACTGCAGATAACCCGATTGAAATGGGAATTTTGCAAAATGAAACGGGTTTTGAAAACAATAACAAGTTGTTGACAAAGAAAAGTAGTATATTGGTAGTCGTATTGATATTATTTACTTTGACAGCCTGCTTTTTAATACGTTTTTGGATATTCAAATAAAAAATAAAAATATAAAAAAAATATGAAAAAATTATCTACGCTTTTTATGCTTTTGCCTTTTACGGCAATTTTAGCTCAAGGGATTTCTACAAGTGAAAAAACTGAAAACTTCAGCACTGGTTCTCACAATGCAATTGTTGTGAATATTCCTTATGGAACAAAAGAAATAATTGAAGATCAACTCAAAAACGAATTGAAAGATTGGGGTGGAAAATACAACAGTAGTAAAGAGGAACAGTTTACAATTCAGGCATCGTCAAAAGACATGGGCGATAAAAATTATGATGCTTATGCAAAAATACTTACTGACAGTGATGGTTCAATGAAAGTTGCTTTTGCAATTGATTTAGGGGGTGCATATTTGAGCAGTAGAGAACACAATGAACAGTTTACAGCAATGACAGCAAGAATAAAAAAGTTTGCTAAAAAAACCTCAGAGAAATGTATTGAAAAAGAATTGGAGGCAGAAAACAAGATTCTAAGTACATTGGAAAAAAACCAAAGGGATTTGGAAAAAGACCAAAGAGATTACGAAAACTCAATTGAAGACTACAAGAAAAAAATTACCGAGGCAGAAGATAAAATTAAAGAAAATGCCAACATGCAACAGGCAAAAAAGTCAGAAATAAGCACTCAAACTACCAAAATTGGTGAAGTTGAAAAGAAAAAGAAAAGTTTGAAGTAACAACGGGTATTTCGACTCACTTCGGCGAAAAGCTCAGTGACCACCGCTGAGTGGCTGGCTTTGTTTCGACTCTGCTTATTTAAGATTCATGAGGTTTAAATTGCAGATTTACTTGTACTTTTGCCGACTGTGTTTCAAAAATTTAAATATCATATTCTCTTACATTCCATTATTTTTATTTGGGGCTTTACTGGAATTATTGGAAAATTGGTAAGCTTAGAACCAGAAATATTGGTTTGGTATCGCGTTTTGATTGCGTTTTTTGGACTGTTTTTCGCATTTATTTTTCTTAAAAAATCTTTCGTACTTCCAGAGAAAAACCAACTATGGAAAATATTAGGAGTGGGTATTCTTGTTTGTCTGCACTGGATAACTTTTTACACTTCTATAGATTTATCAACAGCCAGTTTAGGAATTCTTTGTCTTTCAACCACAACTTTACATGTTTCATGGCTCGAGCCTTTGGTTATGAAAAAGAAATTTTCATGGCTCGAGTTCTCCTTCGGATTAATTGTGATATTCGGAATTTATTATGTCTCTGAAGATTTTACCCCCAAAGAATATACTGCCTTGTTTTATGGGTTAAGTTCTGCTCTTTTCGCTGCTCTTTTTTCTGTATTCAACGCTCAATTAGCCGTTAAAACTTCTTCCCCCCAACTTTCTATTTATGAAATGTTTTCTGCAGTATTTTTCCTTTCTCTTTTTCTACTTTTTAAAGGAAGTTTTACAGCCGAAAAATTAACCTTACACGATTCTGATCTTTATTGGTTGTTATTTTTAGGACTTTTCTGTACTTCATTTGCGTTTTTAGCCACAATAGAAGTTGTAAAGAAATTAGGAGCTTTTACCGTGTCATTAGCCATTAACCTCGAACCCATTTATACCATTATTCTAGCCGTAGTTATCTTGCAAGAAAATGAATATCTGAATAGTAAATTTTATACCGGTGCTGCAATTATTATATTAGTTGTAGTGGCTAATGCGGTTTTGAAAAGTTACATGAGAAAGAGTAAAAAACGCAAAGAAGAATTAAGCCTCCGCAAGTTTCATTGAATATTTTTTCAAAAACTCATTCCAAGATATTATTTGACTTTCGTTTAGCACTCTAGGGAATTTATATTGAGAGCCCAATTTGCCAACACTTTGCATATAATCATAAAACACCTGAGTTGGCAGCACATGTATTTCAGGATTTTTTAAGGTGTATTTTCTCACCGATTTATAATCATCATTAAGTTCAGATAGCTTTGTATCTAGGTTTTCTATAAATTTTTGCTCATCAAAAACATCATTAGAACCTACATACCAAACATGTTTTGTTTCTTCGTTGTGCGCAAACATGCAAAATTCTTCAATAGTAATATCGTTTTGATTTGAGACTTCGTTGAGTGCAACATTGATATTATCCAAAGATAAATGTTCGCCACTTAAGCTTATGAACTGTTTAATTCTACCAGTAATTTTCAACTCTCTTTCTTCTAAATTGGTAAATCGTATAAGATCACCGATGAGGTAACGCCAAAGTCCAGAATTAGTAGAAATAACCAAAGCATAATCTACATTTTCACATACTTCGTGTATTGTAAGTGCCTTGTGTTGATCTTTAATATCACCATTAACATCAAAATAATCTGAATTAAATGGAATAAACTCAAAAAACACTCCATTGTCTAAAAGCAATCTCATTCCTTCACGTTCCGGACTAACTTGATAGGCAAAATAACCTTCACTACTTAAATAAGTATCAAGCATATACACTTTATCATGAAACAAACTTTCTAGTTTTTTGCGGTAAGGATTTACAAAAACGCCACCGTGAACGTAAACTCTAAAATTTGGCCAAATATCATGAATTGATTTTAGCTCATATTTTTTAATAATCCGATCAATTAACATGATGCACCAACTCGGCACGCCTGCCACCACTCCAATATCCCAAGTCGGCGCTTTGTCAACCATGGAGTTTATTTTTTCATTCCAATCTTTTATTTTGGCAATTTTATTATTCGGTTTTGTGAAGGGCGCCATTACAATAGAAGTGTACTTTTTTAAAATACCGCTCAAATCTCCTTCTATATGTGTAGGTTTTGATTCTAATTTGGATGAACCACCTACAATTAGAATATTGCCGCTAAAAAAACTATCAGGTAAATCAAGGGAATGTAAAGTAGAAATTTGTTTCAAACTGGTTTTTTGGAAAGACCTTATTGTTTGTGGTGTAATTGGAATTCGCTTGCTAGCTGCGCTTGTTGTTCCCGATGATAATGCGTAATATTTTATTCTTCCTGGCCAAATATGATCTTTTTCACCTGAAATTGTAGCTTTTAACCAATCCCCAAAAAACGCATCATAATCTGTAAGTGGTACATTTTTTTGAAAAATATCAATGGCATCGGCTGAATTATCAATTGATTTTTGAAACTCGTATTTTTTACCAAAAGCAGTTTTTCTCGCTTTTGTGAGCAATTTCTGAAGCGTTTCAAATTGCAGAGAATATTCTTTCCCTTTGTGAAACGTTCGTTTATAAGTAATTTCTGTTGTTTTCTTTAATAGTTTACCTATAATTGGCATATTCGCTATTAATATTTATGAAGGTAAATTTAGATTTTTTATACGAAAAAGGGTGATTGGGTCT